>CAJFPI010000270.1 GCA_904398675.1 uncultured Oscillospiraceae bacterium | reverse complement strand
TCATGGCAGCAAGACGAAAATCGGAAATCTGATTGTGGGCTGGAACGAGGCCAGTCAAACGATTGTGGTCGTTCCCACGGTGCCCGATCTTTCCGGCTGCGGTGATCCGACCTACTATCGCCGCTCTGAAATCCTGAAAGCCTACCGCAACAAATACCCTACCGATGCTTTTATCATTTACCCGAACAAAAAAGAGTATATCGGCATCAACGCCTATGACTGGCTGGAGGATGAAAAGCTGTATGTCTATGTGTCGCAGGACCAGGAGCTGGCTGCTTTTACCGACTTCTTTATGAACCGCTTTGCAACAAAGTGAGGGGGCTATGCCGTTAGGAGAAATTGGGGCATTCCTGCTGGTTCTTGTGATCGTGTTTATATTTGGCAATCTGTGGTTCCATCTGATAGAAACCATATTGAGGCAGATCAAAAAGCGATTGGCACGCCGCAGAGAGCCGCCGGCATGGCATCCGCTCCCCCCAGACAAGGAGGAATGAAAAATGCTTGATATCGACGAGATTAGAAAACGGGCGCAGCAGGCAAGAGAGCGCGCTGCCGATAGCATGAGGGAGATGGCTGAAAAAAGCGAGGAGCTGGCTCAGAAAATCGAGGTTTCAGACGCGCAGCAGAGCCCGTCTGTGTCCGCCGCCGAAGTGGAGGAGCAGATTGCCGCGAATACCCAGCGTCAAGTGGAAATTCTCGGCCAGATATTTGATTCTGACACGATGGCGCAAATGGCCGTCAACGAGGAGCTGCTGCAGAAAATGGTCCAGGACAAGGCTGCCGGGGCAGCCGAATCTGCGGTAGAAACCATGATGGGAGACCTGTTTGGAGAGGATATGGGCATCCTCGCGGCAGCGCTGGAAACACTGGACCTGGAAGAGGCAGACGGCGGGGAGGAGGGGGCGTTTGACCCGGAAACGGAAGAACGCCTCTATGGGACGCTGGAGGAGGCCATGGCCCGGCTTGCGGCCATGCCCGAGCCTGAACCGGTCCCGTACCAGAAAAATGACGCAAAATGGGAGCGCTTTGGTATTCTGCTGTCTGGCATTGTTTCGACGCTTAATGACCATAATCTGGACGGCATGGATGTGGAGGAGCATATCCCTGTTATGGAGCAGAAAATTGTGTCGCTCGTGCGCCGCTCCTGGGGGATCGACGGCCGCAGCGATCTGCTGGATATGATCCGGTATCTGTCGCAGGAGGGCTATATCCTGCGGTATCAGCTTTACAGCGAGGCGCCTTCGCCGGAGGAGCTGATGGACGAAACCATGGACGAGGATGACCGTGCGTCTGTCAGCAGAGCCTGGCGGTTTGCGCAGCGGTATAAAAGGCGATACGCCCCCGGCTTTATGGCCGGATGGGATGTTGGCCGGGCGGCGATGCTGGCCCGCTGGGGATGCTATTTAGGCTGGCTTACGGAAAGCGAGGCCGTCGGGATCCTCTGGGATCTCTCACAAAGAGCTGTGGAGGAGCTGCACGGCTGGCGGGAATTTGCGCAGTCCTATCTTTTCGGCGGCCTCATGTGGAAACTGCTGTGCGGTGATTGCACTGCGGGAAGCTACCTGGGCTATATCGCAGACGCCGCCGCAGACCTGTTGACCGGAAAGGCAGAGCAGGGCGGCGGGCAATGGCGGGACTGCCCCTGGCCGGCCCGGAGAAAGATCGGTTTCACAGTATAAAGGGATTGCGTGGTTTCCCGCCCCTTGTCAAATAACCGCGTGCGGAAAAAGGCCGTCGATCGGGGACGGCAAAGAGGCTGGCATCCCAGGATGCCAGCCTCTTTTTTGCACCATTCTGGTTTCAATGGAGGCAGTACGCCTGCCCGCGGACTGCGGCAGGCTGGTTTGCAGGAATATTTTGGGCGGCCGGGCACAGAGCATAAATCCGTCCCTCCCGGCGCGGCAGCATGCCCTGCTGTAATTTTACCTAAATTTTGCAAACAGTTTACGATTTTATGTACGCGCCCAAAAACGCGGCTTGATACAATGATATACTGCAGAAATGTACATATCCAGATGGGAGAAAAAATGCTGCGCCCCCGAAAATCCGGCGACAGCTCCGTATTCTTCTGCTGGAGGGGGTGGAGGGAACGATATGGTGCGGACGGAACACAGCATTGTGAGTCAGGTCTACGCAGCAAAAACAGATCCAGAGGCGGCGGACGCCCTGATCGGGCAATATATGGGATTCATCCGCAGCGAGACGGTGAAATTCACTCATGCTGCGCCGGAAGACGGCCATGAGGACGAACTGAGCATCGCTATGATGGCCTTTTATGAGGCCATTCTGGGCTACGAGAAAAACCGCGGAGCCTTCCTCCCCTATGCGGCCAGAGCCATCCGAAACCGGCTCGTGGACCACTACCGGACGGAAAAGCGGCACGGGAACGCCATCTCCCTCCATGCGCCCGCCGGAGACGAGGAGGAGCGGGCGCTGCTGGACACCCTGCCGGATCACCGGAATGAGATCGTGGACTATGAGGCCCGGTCTGCCAGCCAGCAGGAGATCCGGGAGTTTGGGGAACAGCTGGCCCGGTTCGGCATCACATTTTCCGACGTGGCGGACAACTGCCCCCGGCAGGAGCGGACGCTGGCCGCCTGCCGCCGGGTGCTGGACTTTGCCCGCTCCCGGCCGGATCTGCTCGAACGGGTGGAGGACACGGGAAAGCTGCCCATGGCGGAACTGGCGGCAGGCAGCGGCGTGGAGAAAAAGACCCTGGAGCGGCACCGGAAGTATTTAGTGGCTATCCTGCTGGCTTTTACCAACGGCTATGAGATCATCCGGGGACACCTGTGCCAGCTGGCTCCGGCGAAGGGAGGGATCGCGACGTGAAATATCTGGTCATGGAGACCCATCCCGCCTATGCGGTAGTGCTGGACGAGGAGGGACGTTTCCTCAAGGCCGCCAACCTCCATTACCAGGTGGGGGACACCGTTCGGGATATCGTAGAGCTCCAGAAACCGAAAGCGAGATCCGCCGCGCTGTGGAAATCTCTGGCGGGGCTGACGGCTGCGGCCGCCTGCCTGTGCCTGGTGTTCTTTGGCTGGTATCAGCCTAACTATACCGCCTACGGCACCCTACGCATTCAAATCAACCCGGATGTGGAGATGACTGTCAGCCGCACCGACCGGGTGCTGGACCTGGAGGGGCTCAACGCCGACGGCGAGGACCTCATCGAAGGATACTCCTACAAAGGGAAGGACCGGGAGGCAGCTGCCAATGAACTGGTGGAGCGGGCCATCGACATGGGGTATCTTTCCAGCGGCGAAACAGTCTCCATTACCGTTAACTGTGCCGACGCGGACTGGCAGGCCAGGGAGGAGGCCCAGGTCCTGGCACAGCTGGAGGAGCGGTATGGGGAGACCATCGTGATCCGGCTGGGCAGCGATTCTGATCCCGCGGTCACTCCTCCTCAGACAGATCCGCCGGAGGTTGTCATCCCGGTAACGCCGCCCGCTCCCGCGGAAGAGGACTCCGGCTATGACGACACGGACTACGGCCCCCACGCCGACGGCGTCGCCGACTACGCTGACACAGACTACGGCCCCCACGCCGATGGTGTCACCGACTACACGGACACCGGCGGGGAATCGTACAGCGACGGCATCACGGACTATGAGGACCGGGAGGACGACGACTGGGACGACGGTGACGAGGATGATGACGACGATGACGACGATGATGACGATGATGACGATGATGACGATGATGACGATGATGACGACTGAGGCGCCGCAAAGAATTCAGATAAAATTTTGAAAACGGCCCCGGTTTTCGGGGTGGACCTCCGTATCCTCCCAGTGTAAGCCAAAGAGAGAAACAATTTTTTCAAGAGACCCCGTTTTTCAGGCAGCAGCTACGTAATCTCCCCGCAGAGGACAAACACAACAACATTCTTTTGAGGTGATCGACATGAAAAAGACCTTCACTGCGAAACTGTTTGGGCTTGCCCTGACCGCCGCTCTGGCCCTGACCGCCCTGACTGCCTGTGGCAACCGCACCGGAGCGGCAGCACCATCCAATGACACCGGCAATACCTCCCCCGTGACAGAGGAATCTGCCAACGGCAGTGTCGGCACCGTACTGCTGAGCGTCAACCCTGAAATTGAAATCGATTACGATGCGTCCGGCAATGTGGTGGCCCTTAACGCTCTCAACGACGACGGCAAGGCTGTGCTGGCCTCCTATACCGGCTACGAGGGCAGAGCCTGCACCGATGTCATCGGAGAGCTGGTGGATGAGATCAACGCCGGAGGCTACTTCGACGCCACCATCGACGGGCACGAGAAAAACATCGTGCTCAAGCTGGAGCGGGGCTCCGCCTACCCTACGGATCAGTTCTTGAACGAGCTGGCCGAGGCCGTCCGCCTGGTGGTGGAGGCCGACCAGATCGGCTCCCAGACCGTGGCCCTGGACAATGACGACTACG
>CAJFPI010000269.1 GCA_904398675.1 uncultured Oscillospiraceae bacterium | reverse complement strand
GGGCTCGAACCGGTACGGTATTGCTACCGAGGGATTTTAAGTCCCTTGTGTCTACCAATTCCACCACACCGGCAGATATCGGCAACACATAGAATACCACACTTCACCCCTGTTGTCAACCCCCACTTTTGAAAGATCCCCGTCCAGACAAAATTTTTCTCTGTACCCCAAATCGATGCAACACGACAGCGGCTTTGGCATAGAATAGTTGGTAAGCGATTTCAGACAAAGGAGGCATGCAGCCTATGGATACCAGGGAAGTTCACGGCGATGTGGACGATCTGATCTACTGCGATGACTGGTTTCCCAGTGATCGATAAAACGGAGAGCTTTATGCTCTCCGTTTTCTTCTGTATGAAGGCAAACAGCTCCCGCCGCCATGCCCCCTACTCTGCCGCGGTGATGATCCCGCCGCCCACCACCAGCTCCCCCTGGTAGAGCACCACAGACTGTCCCGGCGTCACTGCCCGCTGGGGCTCCAGGAAACGGACCTCCACGCGCCCCTCTCCCAGCGGCCGGACCCGGGCGGCCGCCTCCCGCTGGCTGTAGCGGGTCTTGGCGGTCACGTCCAGCTCCCCCTGGGGGCACGGCAGGGACACCCACTGAAACTGCTCCGCTGTCAGGGACCTGGTGTACAGCTCCTCCTCATCCCCCAGCAGGATCGTGCCGTCGGCCAGATTCTTTTCCACCACATACAGCGGCCGGCCCGCGCTGACGCCCAGCCCCCGCCGCTGGCCCCGGGTATAGGCCTCCAGCCCTCTGTGGCGGCCCAGAACCCTGCCGCTCCGGTCCACAAAATTCCCCTCCGCCGGGCGGACGCCGCCATAGCGGCACAAGAAAGTCAAATAGTCCCCATCCGGAACAAAACAGATATCCTGGCTGTCCGGTTTCTCCGCGTTGGCCAACCCCGCTCCCCGGGCCAGCGCGCGAACCGCCTCCTTCTCATAGCCGCCGATGGGCAGCAGCAGCCGGGACAGTACCTCCTGTCCCAGCGGGTAGAGCACATAGCTCTGGTCCTTTTTGTTGTCCAGGCCCCGGAGAAGCTGCCAGCGGCCCAATGTCTCGTCCCAGCGGGTGCGGGCGTAATGCCCGGTGGCGATATACCGGCATCCCAGGGCGTCCGCCTGCTCCAGCAGGGCCGGGAACTTCACAAAGCGGTTGCAGCGGACACAGGGGTTGGGAGTCCGCCCCGCCCGGTACTCGGAGACAAAGTCGTCCATCACCTGCCGCTGAAAGCGCTGCTGATAGTCCGGCGTGACAAAGGGGATGCCCAGCCGCTCCGCTGCAGCGGCCGCCTCCGCCGTGTCGTCGGCGGCGCCGCAGCCCTCGCCCCGGCAGCTGTGGAGCTGCAGCGTGGCGCCGATCACCTCGTAGCCGGCCTGCAGCAGCAGCAGCGCCGCCCCGGTGCTGTCCACGCCGCCGCTCATCCCCAAAAGGACCTTCTCTCTCGCCATCTCTCCACCTCTTCCCCAGGGCGCTCCGCCGGAGCGGAGCGCCGTTATCTTAATCAGTATATCATACCCGGCGGCGCTGCGCCACCGCTTTTTCTTGTTTCCTGCCGCTACTGCCCGGAGGCGGCCAGGATGGTCTCGGCAAACCCCTTGGCAAAAAGCCGGGCGGAGAGCAGCGCCTCGTCCAGGGAGTTTCCCGCCGCCCCCATCTCCACCAGAAGGCTGCCTGTGGTGCAGTGCTGGTTGTAGCGGGAGTTGCGGACCGTGATGGGCCGCATCAGCGTGGGGCAGTCCTCCAGCAGGGTATTCTGGACAGCCGCGGCCAGCTTGAGATTCTCCAGCCAGTGGTCGTGCTGCAGGCCGCCGCCGTCCGTCCCGATCACAAAGGTCATCTGGGCCGCCAGCTGCTCCCCCACCTGGGACACCACCTTGTAGGGGTTGCCCTCGCTGTCGGAGATGGCGTCTCGGTGGATATCCAGCACAAAGGAGATGGAGGGGTACTTCTCCTGGTACTCCTCAATCGCCGCCAGGGAGCGGTCATAGGCCCCGTTGTACTGGGGATAGTCGTACATATTCCGGTCGTGGATCACGGAAATGCCGTATTCCGCCAGAACGGCGGCAATCTCGTCTCCCACCCGTACCACGTTGAAGTCCGTATCCGTGGTGCGGCTCTCGCCGCTGGCCTCGTATTCCTGTCCCGGCGGCATGGTGTATGCCTCGCTGCCATGGGTGTGGACGATGAGGACCTGGGGCGCGTCGCTGCCCAGCCGGGCGGCAAAGCCGCCGGTCAGGCTATCCGCATTGAAGTCCTTGTCGGAATAGTTATTGATATAGGCAAGGCCGCTGACCACATACCCCTCCGCCGACTGTGGCACCAGCGTTCTGGCGGTGACGCCGTTGTCCTCAAAGGTCAGCTCGCCGGTGTCCGGTGTGGCGGGGGTCTCCCGGATAGGCTGCTGCGGCGGCTGCTCCCCCTCCTGCCCGTCGGTGTCGTCGGCGGACTGGAGGGACAGGATCTCCTCCCGGCTGCTCAAAAGCAGGGGCGACTGACTGATGACAAGGGCGGTGGCCAGATCCAGCCAGCTCTCCTCCTCCCCGGCCTCCCCCAGCTGCAGCCGCAAAAGCGTCAGCGGAAGGGCGTCCTGCTCCCACACCGCCTGTACCGCGCCGGAGAGGCTGTCGCTGCCCGCCGCGGCAAAAATCACCCACAGCACCGCCGCCGCCAGAACCAGCGATCCCGCCCGGCGCACCGTGCCGTTTCCCTTCCTCTTCCGCATCAAGAATCACCTCACAGCCACTATATGCTTGTCCCCGGGAAAAAGAACGCCTGACCGGCATCCGGCTCGGATATGTACAGGAAAAACAGCAGTCCCCGCCTTGCGCGGCGGATCATTTCATGGTATGATGGGCGGAGAACGGAAGGGATGGGATACCATTGGGAAAATTTGACCAAGTTCTGCTGATCAGCGACTATGACGACACCCTGGTTTATACCCGGGACAGCTTTGAAAACGGCGCGCCGCTGTCGGAGATGCCGGAATACAACCGGAAACGGATCTGCGATTTTATGGAGCAGGGCGGCACCTTCGCCCTGGTGACGGGCCGGTCCTGGCCCCTGATCCGCTCCTTCTTCTCCCGGATCCCCACCAACGCCCCCTGCGGCATCGACAACGGCGCGGCCATTATCGATCCCGCCGCCGGCGGCTACCTCTACCAGCGGCCTCTGCCGGACGGGGTGCTGGACCACCTGCGGGAGATCCATGCCGCCTTCCCCGCTGTGTGCTGCGAGCTGTTTCGCGCCGACCACGGCTGCGACGCCTTTCAGCCCAGCGCCTACACCTACCGCCACGCCAAAAACTGCCGGTACACCTTCCGCACCATC
>CAJFPI010000268.1 GCA_904398675.1 uncultured Oscillospiraceae bacterium | reverse complement strand
TTTCCCCCGGCCGTAGGGCTGGAATCCGGTTCCGCATGGGTGATGGGTGCCCTGGGCCTGCTCCTTTCGGCTATCATCTTTCCAGTACTCTCAATTCTGGCGGTCAACAATGCGGGAAACGGCTCACAAGGGCTGATGATCCACGCTCACCGCAAATTGTATAACGCAATGTCTATCTTGGGATGGCTGTTTATTGGCGTCGGCTCGTCAGTGCCTCGGTGCGGCGCAACCACCCATGAGCTGGGCGTGGTGAACCTGTTCCCTAACGTCTCTATCTGGGTGACAGTGATCGTGTTTTTTGTCCTGGTGTTTTTCTTTGCCAAGGACAAAGACTCGATTGTGGACAAACTGGGGAAATATCTCACCCCGTTGCTGATCATCATGCTGGCAATTGTCTTGATCAAGGGCATCGCCAGCCCGGTGGGAGAGCCGATTGAGCCCCAGGTCGATAATCCCTTTACCTCGGCGATGCTCCAGGGTTACGCCATCGGTGATCTGCTTCTTGGTTTGATGTGCGCAAATATCTTTATTTACTCTATGCGGGCCAAAGGGTATGGCCCTAAACTGGAAAAGCGCGGCATTACCATTGCCTGTCTGGTCTGCATTGCCATCATGTCCTGCATCTACGTCTGCCTGACATATATCGGCGCCACCGGCTCCTCGATCTATCCCCAGGGGACTGCGCAGACGGTGTTGCTCTCTGGCCTCATTAACCTGATCATGGGCAAATTCGGCCTAGCCTGCTTCGGCATAGCCGTGGCGCTGGCATGCCTGACCACGGCTATCACCATGGCAGCCACGATCGCCGACCTGTTCAGCGGCCTCTGCAAGGGCCGCATCGGCTACAAGATGATGCTTGTCATTACCTGCGTGGTATGTGGACTAATCGCCACTCTGGGCGTATCCAGCATCATCGACTATGTCACGCCGATCTTCCTGACCCTTTATCCACCCTTTATTGTGCTGACTATCCTGGGCCTGCTTGACAAGATAGTGCCCAATGACGGTCTCTATAAAGGCGGCGTGTTTACGGCACTGGTTATCGGCGCACTGGAAGGCATCTATTATATTTTCCCAGGTCTCTCCTTTATCGGGACGATCCTGTCCTATATTCCCTTCTACAGCTATGGCTTCACTTGGGTGGTCCCGTCGGTGATTGCCATGGTGATCGGCGGCATCGTATGCAGAAACCGTCCACGGCAGTACTACACGGAGGACGTGTTAGAGGCAAAAGAATAAATCAGGTGCGCAGGAAGGCCTGCAAATACAGTTGAAAGGAGAATCGTTATGGCGAAGCTGGAAAAACTGGAGGTTATCGAAACTGCGCTGGATCAGTACGGATGGAGCATTGACCTCAATGCGGAGGGCGAGACCGTTATCGAGTCGGAGGTCATGTACATCAATGGCCCGCGGGAGACGGACTATTACCACACGTGCGGCCTGTACCACAAGGCGGGCGTCCCCTTCGAGATCACCGAGGTCCGGCATGAGGACTATGAAGGGCTCGAGCCGTATCTGGAATATTCCAAAAGTTTCTATGAGGCCAGCAAAAAGGCCATCAAGCCCGGAACCGGACTCCTGGTGGCGGGCGGATTCTGCAATTTCGTGACCGGCATCATTGGCGGCCTGCAGCAGTCCATGAAAAAGGGCAAGAAAATCGGCGTCGTGTACATGGATGCCCACGGGGATATGGAAACCTCTGACATGAGCAGATCCCATATTATTGCGGGATGTACAGTGTCCGCCATTCTCGGCCTGGATCTAGACCAGTGGCGCGAAATTAGCGGGATCACGGAACCAATTCAGGCGGAAAACTTCATCCTGACGGATTACCACGGGAGAGCCTATTCCGATGACTACAACATAGCGAGGGCGGGCCTCAAAATTATCGACGAGCGGGGATTCAACGACAGGGAGCTTTGGACTGGGCGGATCAAGGATCTGGCGGACAGAGTGGATGCGATTGTCCTTCATATCGACGTGGACATCATGCAGAGCAAATACGTGCCCGCATTTAGGTTCCCTCTTGGACCTGGGGGACAAACTCCAGAGGCTGTGATACGCAACGTCAAAGATGTCATGGCAACTGGTAAAGTGGCTGTCGTATCATTTATGGATGTATGCTTTGAATCTGAGAGGGAAGGGCATGAAATTACATACTACAATGCCTCGAGGGTACTTGGAAACATACTCGAGAATTGGAAAGAAATTCCTGAGCTATAAATAAAATATAAAGACTAGTATATAGTGTAAATACCATCAGGCCGTTCATAGTTGAATATGGACGGTCTGATGGCAGCTTCTAAGTGAATCCCTGAGAGAATAAGGGACTTGAGATAAGGTGTGACAAGATGGATACTATTTTTTACAATGGCATTATCCGAACCATGGACAAAGCCTATCCGCAAGCCTCTGCGATAGCGATTAAGAACGGTGTGGTCCTCCGGCTGGGCAGCGATGAGGAAATCCTGGCTCTCAAGGAGGCTCATACCAGGCTGATTAATCTGGAGGGGAAACTAATACTACCCGGATTTTCTGACACCCACCTGCACCTCCTGTTCTATGCTACCTTTAAGCGGCGCATTGACCTGGTGAATACTACGACCTATTCGGAGTCTGTACAGCTATGCCAGGCAGTTGTAGCGCAAGCCCGGGCAAATCATCGATGGATTGTGGGCTGCAACTTCAATCAGGACAACTGGACGGACACCAACAAAATTCCTGACCGCCATGATCTAGATGCCATTGCGGAAGATGTACCCATATGTCTGCAACGGGCTTGCGGCCATATTGTCTGCCTGAATACCAAGGCACTCCAGCTGGCCGGGCTCTGGGACGAGCGGGCGGACACCACCAAGCAGACCATGGACTTCGGCCCGGATGGGCTTCCGAATGGCTATGTGCGGGAAAATACCGCCATGTGTGTGCAGAGCTGCTGGGAGCGGTACACGGTTTCAGAGATCAAGGATCTGCTGGAGGACGCGTGCCGCGAGGCCGCCTCTAAGGGAATTGTACAGGTACACAGCGATGACTTCAACCTGATTGCCGACGATGACTTGGAGGGTGTGCTCCAGGCATATCGAGAACTGAACGAGGAGGGCAGGCTGCCCATCCGGGTCAACGAGCAGATCCGTTTCCGCAGGCTGGAACAGCTCCAGCGTTTCTTGGACATGGGCTATCGGGCCAATGATACCATAGGCCGCTTCAAATTTGGCCCCATCAAGTTCCTGTGTGACGGCTCGCTGGGCTCGCATTCGGCGGCCATGCGGAAACCTTACCTGAATGATCCGGGAACCAAGGGGCTGCTTCTGTTTCAGGATGAAGAGCTGTATGAGCTGGCAAAGCTGGCCTATACCAACGGATTCCACCTGGTAGCCCACTGCATTGGGGATGCCGCTTTGGAGCAGATGCTGAACACAATCGACCGGGTTTCCCGGGAATTCCCCCACGCGGATCGCCGCAACGGGATCATTCACTGTCAGATCATGGACGAGCGGCAACAGGACCGCTTCAAAGAGATGAATCTGGTGGCCTATGTGCAGCCGGTCTTCCTTAAGGCCGACTCCAAAGTCGTGGATGACTGCGTAGGGCCGGAGCTGGGACGGCAGAGCTATAACTGGCGCCGGTACGAGGAGCTCGGTGTCCACATGTGCGGCGGTTCAGACTGTCCCGTGGAGCCCATGGATGTGCTGCCCAATCTCTATTATGCGGTCACCCGGCGGGACAGCCGGAATGGGGCTGAGTGGTATCCGGAAAACGGAGTAACTCTGGACGAGGCTGTGGAGATGTTCACCAAAGAGGCGGCCTATGCTTCCTATGATGAGGCACGGTATGGCACCCTGACGGTGGGGAAATTTGCAGATCTGGTGGTGCTGGATCATGATATTTACACTCAGCCACTGGAAGAGTTGTTTGATACCCGGGTTATGATGACAATGGTAGAGGGTGAGGTGGTATA
The DNA here is from genome assembly GCA_904398675.1 of uncultured Oscillospiraceae bacterium. Taxonomy (GTDB): domain Bacteria; phylum Bacillota; class Clostridia; order Oscillospirales; family Oscillospiraceae; genus CAJFPI01. The sequence goes on along the minus strand of CAJFPI010000268.1, from coordinate 5,795 downwards.
TGAACGTTGATTCCAGGCTACATTGCTGTTTAAAAACATTAACCGGCAGCGGATTTCTGGCACTTTAAAACTAACGGTGTAAGTCGGGCTATTGGGTCATTTCTGTCATGCGTTTGGCACTTTTATTCCGGCATCAATATAAAACAAAAAATGGAAATAGTAACAAAGCTGACAAAGGCAAGGAATCATCTAGAGTGACATATCTGGTGGCAATGCTACGAAAAATCTTGATCTTCTGAAAGAATCAGCCGATCAGATGCCATCCTTGTGCGGATACCAATCTACCGGCCAGGGCTCAAGTTTACTTATCATCATCCATTTGGAATCATTGGCCCAATAGGCATACACGAGACAGAGGCCTCTGCCTTTCCTACGCAGCTATATAACGGGCCCTGGCGGAATTGATCCGCCAGGGCCGGGCGATGAAACTGACATGATTTCAGGATAGCGGGGTATATGTCTTATTTTTGCTTGATACATTTGTTTAATAACAGCTTTTAAAATTTTACAGACTGCAATAAAGAAAATGTAGCTCCGATACTTCAGTTAAAATTGTACCCGGTGACGATGGGTGCCCGCTTCTGGGTCACGTCGTTGAAGTATTCATAGAAGCAAAGGCCCAGGAAGCTGCCGGAGATATTGTAGACATTGCGGAAGCCGTGGCTCTGCAGGGCCAGGACAGCGTTGTAGCTGCGCTGAGAGCTGCGGCAGTGCAGGTAGACCGGCCGGTCCTTGGGGATCTCGTCCAGCCGCTGGCGGAGCTGGCTCAGGGGGATGTTGACCGCCGTGGTGATGTGGGACAGGGCGTACTCGTTCTCCTCCCGCACATCGATGATGCAGGCGCCGGACTCCACCAGTTCCCGGACCTGATCCACCCGCACCTGCCGGAAGGTACCCTGCAGCAGGTTGCAGGCCACCAGGGCGGCGTGGTTGCCCGCGTCCTTGGCGGTGGAGAAGGGGGGAGCGTAGCACAGCTCCAGATCCCGCAGATCGTCCACCGTGCCGCCAAACTTGATCAGGGTGGCCACGATGTCCACCCGCTTGGGCGCATCCCCCTTGGAGATGGCCTGGGCACCCAGCACCCGGCCGGAGGGCACCTCAAAGATCAGTTTGTAGTGCAGCGGGCAGTTGCCGGGCATCAGGCCAACCCGGTCCTGGGGGACGACGTAGGCGATGTCGTAGGGGATCCCCGCCTTCTCGCACTGGGCGGCGGTCAGGCCGGTGCTGGCGGCGTTGTAATCGAACACCTTGATACAGCTGGAGCCGATGTACCCCGTGTTGCGCACGGTGCGGCCGCAGATGTGGTCCGCCGCCTGCCGGGCCTGCTTCTGGGCCGGGCCGGCCAGAGGAAGCATCAGGGGCTTGCCGGTGATGCCGTGGGACACCTCAATGGCGTCGCCCACCGCGTAGATGTCCGGGTCGCTGGTGCGGTAGTTAGGGTCCACCTTGATGGCACCCCGGTCGTTGAGCGCCAGCCCGGCCGCGGCGGCCAGACCGGACGCCGGCTTCACGCCCACCGCCATGACCACCGCGCCGCACGCTACCTTCGTGCCCGATTCCAGCACCAGGCTGGAGTCCTCGTAGGCGGACACCTTGTCGCCCACAATCAGGTTCACGCCCTTGTCCAGCATCTCCTTCTGGAGGATCTGCACCATGTCGTAGTCGTAGGTGTTCAGGATCTGGGGCATGGCCTCCACCAGGGAGACCTGATAGCCGGCCTCCACCAGGTTGACGGCCACCTCCACGCCGATGAAGCCGCCGCCCACCACGGCGACTTGCTTCACATCCTCGCCCTTGATAAAGCCGTAGAAGTTGGCGATGTCCACCACCGTCTTGATGGTGAAGACCTTGGCGTTCTCAATCCCCTTGACTGGGGGCATCACGGCATCGGCCCCCGGCGCCAGGACCAGCTTGTCGTACTGCTCTTCATACTCCCGGTTCTGCGCCAGATCCTTTACCCGGACGGTCTTGCCCGCCCGGTCGATGGAGAGCACCTCGTGGCCCACCCGGGCCTGGATGTTATACTGGCTGGCGAACTGCGCCGGGTTCATCAGCACCAGCTTGTCCGTCTCGTCGACCGCCTCGCTCAGGCGGTAGGGCAGGCAGCAGTTGGAATAGGAGACATAGGGTCCCTTTTCAAAGATGATGACCTCCGCGCTCTCATCCAAGCGCCGCAGCCGCGCGGCCGTGCTGGCGCCTCCGGCGACGCCGCCAACGATCAAAACCCTCATTTTACACTACCTCCTCTAATTTCGGCCGCCTCTGCTGTGCCTTTCGGGGGCCAGCTAGAGGCATTTTGTAATCTGCAAACGCAGGAATTATCAGATTCTTTTGCCTGACGCATCCGCTTCAGGCATCCCTCGTCTTGGCCCGGTCAACGACAAACAGCCGCACGAAAAAACACAGGCCCACGAGAACCCACACAGCCAGGAAGGCCAGGGCGGGGCCGCTGAGGGCCGCCGGGCTCCAGGGGAAGAGGAGCAGCAGCATGAACAGCAGACCCAGGGTCGCGCCTAGCGCGCCCATCACCCGTGCAGAGCCGGTCTTGGCGATACGGAAGGTATTCAGACACACATAGAAATAGGTGATCGCCGCGCCGAAGGAGCACATGTCCACAATCCAGCCCACCACCTCCCGGCCGAAGAAGCAGGCGAAGATGCTAATGACCGTCACGAAGAGGATAGAGTGCCGCTGGATCCCGTTGGCGGTGGCCACGCCGAACCTCCGGGGGAGAATATTGTGTCGGCCCATTGAGCTGATGAGCTTGGTGGCGCAGATCATAAAGCCATTGATCCCCCCGGACACGGCGGCGCCCAGGGCGATAATCAGCATCAGAAAGCCCGTCATGCCCAGGTAGGTCAGCACACCGCTGCCCAGGGCCCAGTCCAGCGCCTGGGCCTCCTCCGGCCCGTAGGCCAGCCCCGTGGCGAAGTTCAGCAGGATGTAGCAGCCCATCCCGATGAGCAGGGAGGCCACCGCCATCAGGGATGCCTTGTGCCGGCTTACCCCCAGATCCTTGACCAGCTGGGGCACCGCGTCAAACCCGATGAACAGGAAGGGGGTGATGGCCACCACCGCAGCAACCTGGCCCAGGTCGAAGTGCCATCCGTCCACGTAGTTGTGCCGGAAGGCGTCCAGATCCGCCCGAAACAGCATGCCCATAAATACCGCTGCCACGCAGACGACCATCGCGGCCACAATCCAGAACTGGGCCTTGCCCGACTGCTTTGTGCCCCGCAGATTCAGCGCCGTGAATACCAGTACGATGATGGCGGAAATCAGCACCTCCCCCACGTGGACCGGATCCCCGGCGATGGTGTAGAGGTAGCCCCAGTTGAGGACGCCCGGCGCCAGCTTGTCGAGGACCAGGGGGAAAGCCGTGGCGTTCAGGGGCACCAGGCTCAGATAGGCCAGGAACAGGAACCAGCCCACCACAAAGGCGTGCTTGCGCCCCATGAAGATCAGGATGTAGGAGAACTCCCCGCCCTCGTCGATGTCCTGCTGCAGCATGTACCAGTAGCTGCGCTCGATGACAATGATGGACAGGGTGCCCAGGAACAGCCCGATGGAGGTGTTGATCACCCCAGACTGGGGCAAAAACTGGCTGCCCGGCAGCATGAAGGAGCCCCAGCCGATGATAGCGCCAAGCAGGATGGCGAAGATTTCGCCGGCCCCCAATTTTTTTGCATTTTGTGTCCTCTTTTCTCTGGATAGTGTCTATATAAGGTCAGGACTTGTTTGAAGATTGGAAATGTACCCGACAGAAAGGATTTGGGGGCGCTGACGAGCAACGGTCTGCAGAAAACTGACAAATTTTAAAAGGGATTGCTCCCACCAAGGCGTAAAAGGCCCGCCAATTAGGTATGTTGAAGATCTTCAAACAAGCCCTGAATCAATAACACACCAAATAGCGACACAGTAAATCAATAAGGAGCGAAAAAGGAGAAATACTTTTCGTATATTGAGCCGTAATCCCTTGCCAGCACTTCAATTGCCGGGAAAATGGTTCTGCGAATCAATTCCTGATTTTCGCCCTTTGCTCCCGCCGCGCAAGGATGGCCCTTACCGTGACTGGTGTTCATGATCAAAGAAATAGCAACAAGATATTTTTTAGGAAAAAGCATCTTCAATGGAGACGAAAGGAACGCGGACAGAAAGTCCCGCTAATGCGAGGTTGTGAACCATGGGGTCGATGGTAGTCGTACATTCAGGGATGATCTTGACTTGGTACTTCTCCGCACTCTTGGAGACGCTGGTAAAGACTACGCAGTTATGCGTCATCATGCCAGTTATAATAAGTTCTTCCGCGCCAAGCTCCGTGAGGACTTCTTCCAGATTTGTATGATAGAAGGAATCGGCATCCGCCTTTTTTACAACAGGCGCTCCGGGAGCTGCTGCGAGGATTTCCTCCGCAATCTGGTCATTCGGTGTCCCCTCAACGAAGATTGGCATACCGGAATCTTTCGGGAAAACGTGTTGAACAAGGATGATTGGAACATTCTTTTCCCTGGCCGCCGCCATCGCCTTCTTGATGTTTGCAATGGTAGCATCCATATTCCAGAGAGGATATCCGCCGTCGGGATAATAGTCTTTCTGAGCGTCAATTACAATCAATGCCTTTTTCAAATAAAACGACCTCCTTCACATATCCCATACTTCTCGTAAAATCCGGAGCAGAGCCACATAATCCGCGGAATTCTCCGGATTTTGTGGGGATCTGACCTGCTCATCACCCGTGTCGAATCTCTGCGATGTTTTACTGTAGAGTCAGGGTGCTTTCCGTGCTTTCAAGCCCTCTGCCGGCCGTGCACGGGTGATATCTTCACTACATACCGTTCAGAATCGCTATGTTGTATCCTCACACACCAATATAATCAGCCCTGTTACATCCCGTAATTTGGATCAGAAAGCACATCCTGCCACATTTCAATGTACTTATCAGGCCGCCAATCCGTGCCGCCAACCAGGGGGTTGTTGTGAAATACCCCTCTGTCCGCAAGCGAAAGGTCAATCGTTGCGGTCAGCATATCAGACTCATCCGCATTCGGAGCGGTGAATGTGCTACCGGCATAATAGTGCGGCGCTCTGACTTTGCGGCCCGGGCCAATGATGGAACTGCCGCCCCAGAAGTAGTTCTCGACGTCCAGTCCACCGAGGTTTGCGGACGCAATATAAATGCCGTTCTGAATCACGGACGCCTCCAGCGTGGTTGTGCCGGCAGCTTCACCGTGACAATGGGCCAAAGCGGTGGAATTGATGTAGAGGCGGCAACCCTTGGCAGCATAATACCGGGTTAACTCAGGGAAGTAATAGCTGTCATAACAAATTCCACAACCCACGGGTCCCCAGGGCGTCTCAACGATGAACGGTTTTGTGCCGCGGGTTGCCCAGTGAGGCTCGGGAGGGGGAAGGTGCATCTTGCGGTAGCTTCCTACCAAGCCCTCTGGAGAAAAGACGGCAAGGGAGTTATATAATGTGGCAGGGTTGGCTCCGTCCTTTTCAGGCATACCGACAAAGGCATAGACGCCATATTTCTTTGTCACTACGGCGATCTCATCAGTGGCAGGGCCGGGGATCGTCTCCGCCAATTTGCCCTGCATTTTTTCCGCTGTGGGTTTGTCAATCTCCACATCGTAGCCGGTCAAAGCCATCTCAGGCAGGACAATGATGTCACTGCCGCGTTTTGCTGCACACTCGATATAGCCCTTTATTCAGATCGATATTTCTGGATAGATACGATTGATAACCCTGAACTTGCCTCCAAGCTCAAACAGTTGACGCGCCCCGATTTGGAG
>CAJFPI010000267.1 GCA_904398675.1 uncultured Oscillospiraceae bacterium | reverse complement strand
TAGTTGGCCACCTGTACCGTGGCGAAACGGATGACCTTCTCTCCCAGCAGGAACCCCTTCTGGAAGACCTGGGACACCACGTTCTCCCCCAGGTTCTCGTCCTCGATGTGGAGCACCGCGTTGTGCTTTTCCGGATCGAAGGGCTGCCCGGTGGGATCCAGGACCGTCACGCCCAGTTTCTCCAGAATCCCCTCCAGCTGGTGGAAGATCATCTCCATGCCCTTCTTGTGGACGTTCTCCGCGTCCCCCTCCTGGGAAACTGCCCGCTCCAGGTTGTCATAGACGTCCAGGAACTTCAGGATGGTATCCACCTTTGCGTCCTGGTAGATGGTCTCTTTTTCCTTTTGGGTCCGTTTTCTGTAGTTATCATATTCCGCCATCAGCCGCAGGTGCCGGTCGTTGAGCTCGGAGAGCTGCTGGGCCAGGTTTTCCATCTGCTCCATCTGCTCTTTGGTAACGGTGAAGGTCTCCACCGTCTCCTTCTGAGCGGCAGCCTCCTGTTTCTCTGCGCCTTCAGTTTCCGCGGCGGTCTTTTCCTGCTCCTGCTGCGGAGCGGTGTCTGGTTGCTTGCTCATTCCTTCGTATCCTCCTTAGGGCCTGGGGGAAGGCTCTCCTTCTCCTGTTTCCCGAACATTTTGGTCAATCCCTCGGCAAAGTAGCTGAGCCTTGCGGCCACGGTGGCGTAGTCCATGCGGGTGGGGCCTACCACGCCCACAAGCCCCCGCATATTGTCCCCGATGTCGTAGCTGGCCACCACAACGCTGGTGTCCTTCAAGGCCTCGTTCACATTTTCCGGACCGATGAGGATCTGCATGTGGGATCCCTCTGCCGGCACCGGCAGGTTCTCCGGGTTCTCCACCATAAAGCTCATCAGCTCGTGGGCCTTGTCCGCGTCCCGAAACTCCGGAAGTTTCAGGATGTTGTTGGCCCCGGCGGTTACCGCCCGGTTTTTTTCGCTGCCCTCCAGCACCTCGATGCCGTAGTTCACCGCCACATTCAGCGTGACAAAGGCGTGGGCCGTCATCTGTCCGGAGAGGTCCATCAGCCGCCGGCTCATTTCCGAGACGTGGATGTGGGTGAACTGATCGTTGAGCAGCGCCGCCAGGTTCGTGAGGGATCCGGCATCCACCGGGAGCTCCGTGCGGAGCAGGCGGCTTTTTACCCGGCTGTCCTCGGTCATCACCACGGCGATAAAGCTCTGCTCATCCACCGGCAGGAGATCAAAGCGCTGGATGGCCAGCTCGCTCTTCACCCCCGCCATGGCGTAGGCGGGATAGTTCACCAGGGCGGCGGCCATCTGCCCGGCCTTGGAGATCACCCCGTCCAGCTCCTGCATCTTCATCTGCAGGGCCTGGTTGATCTGCTCCGTCTCCTGCAGGCTCAGGGCCCGCTGCTCCATCAGCTCGTTGACATACAGCCGGTACCCCTTGGGGGACGGCACGCGCCCGGCAGAGGTGTGGGGCTGCTCCAGGTAGCCCATCTCCACCAGATCCGCCAGCTCATTGCGGATGGTGGCGGTGCTGACCTTGCTGCTCAGCTGCTGGGCAATGGCCTTGGAGCCCACCGGCTCGGCGGTGGAGATGTAGCTCTCGATCACCACTTTCAATATTTCCTTTTTCCGCGGCGTCAATTCCATCTCGCACCTCGCGAAGTTTTAGCACTCCACTTCCCCGAGTGCTAAAAAGAGTGTATCACCGATGCCGCCCCTTGTCAATGCTTTCCGTTGCATGGAAATTGAACAATTTGTAAATTCCGGATAAATTTTTGAGCGGCAGCGCAGGATCCAGAAAAAACCAGATGGGCGCTCTTGACCGGCGGGACGGCTTGTTGTATGATGTGGATGGTAAAATAGGATTTGCACCCAATCCACCTGCCCTGTTCTGAAAGGCGGCGCACGCAATGGCCCCTATGGAGAAGAAACGAAAAGGCGCCCCGGTTTGGCTCTGCGGCCTAAGCACCGTGGTGTGGTCGGCTATGGCCCTCTGGCAGATTCATGAGATCGAGGTCGGCCGGCGGGCCCTGGCTCTCGGGGTCTGCCCGCCGGAGTATGTGGTTCGGCAGAAGGTGCTGCTGGCGCTGTATACCCTGGTGGCTGTTTTGTCCCTGGGGGAGTGGGTGTGGACGATGGTTCTCCGGCGGCGGGAAGGCCGCCGGCCCGAACAGGCGCAGGATGGACAAAAAGGATCTTATTAATATGGAGGAAAACATCATGGCGGATCAAACAACCAACATGCCGCAACTGACCCTCACCCCCAACGTCGACGCTGCCGCCGCCCAGGCGGTTCCCCAGCTGGTGCTGGGAAACGAGGCAGCCGCAGAGGAAAAGAAGGAGATCGAGCCGGTCAAGCTGGACGACAGCATGCTCAGCCCTGCCGAGCGGGAGATGGTGGACAATTTCTCCCAGAAGATCGACATTACCGACAGCCAGATGGTTCTGGAGTACGGCTCCGCCGCCCAGAAGAACGTGGCCGCCTTCTCGGAAAACGCCCTGTCCTCCATTCGCAACAAGGACCTGGGAGAGATCGGCGACACGCTGACAAACCTGGTGGTGGAGCTGAAGGACTTCGGCGAGGAGGAGGACAAGAAGGGCATCTTCGGCTTTTTCAAAAAGGCCGGCAACAAGCTGGAGACCATGAAGGCCCAGTATGGCAAGGCGGAGGCCAGCGTGGCGAAGATCACCCGGGAGCTGGAGCAGCACCAGCGGGCCCTGATGAAGGACATCGCCATGTTCGACCAGATGTATGAGCTGAACCTGCAGTACTACAAGGAGCTGACGATGTATATCCTGGCCGGGAAGAAGTGCCTGGCCAATCTCCAGGCCACCCAGCTGGAGGAGCTGCGGAAAAAGGCGGAGGAGACCGGCGCGCCGGAGGACGCCCAGGCCTATAACGATATGATGCAGATGTGCAACCGGTTTGAGAAAAAGCTCCACGATCTGGAGCTGACGCGGATGGTGTCCATCCAGATGGGGCCGCAGACCCAGATGCTCCAGAACAACGACGCGCTGATGGTGGAGAAGATCCAGTCCTCCCTTGTGAACACCATCCCCCTGTGGAAGAGCCAGATGGTGCTGGCCCTGGGCCTGGAGAACAGCCGCAAGGCCACCGAGGCCCAGAGCGCCGTTACCCAGGCCACCAACGACATCCTGCGGAAAAACGCGGACATGCTGAAGATGGGGACCATCAACGTGGCCAAGGAATCCGAGCGCAGCATCATTGACATCGAGACCCTGCAGCACACCAACCAGCAGCTGATCTCCACCCTGGACGAGGTGCTCCGCATCCAGCAGGAGGGCGCGCAGAAACGCCGGGAGGCCGAAGTGGAGCTGGGCAGGATCGAGGGCGAGCTGAAACAGAAACTGATGGAGCTGCGCAAGTAAGCCCCGCCCCTTGCTCCAGGGCAAGGGCACAAGAAAAAACAACCGCCCCCGGCCGCGCGGCCGGGGGCGGTTATTCTGTTTGAGAGGCAATCGTGATCAGGCGTTTCCCTGCGATACAAGATTTTGGGTCAGCCGGGCGGCAAGGCGCTCCTCTGCCTCCTGGGGGGAGATCGCCAGCGCGGCGGCCAGCTCCTCGCAGAGCAGCCGCTCCGCCTGCCTGCGGTAGCGCTCCTCCACGCTGCCCGGCCGCTTTTTCCGCCGGGCCAGCGCCTGCCTGTGGGCCTCTGCGGACCGCAGCAACTTCAGCCAGCTCTCCGGGGAGCCGCCCTTCAGCAGCCCCCGGTAGTACTGCTCTGTCTGCTGGATGCCGCAGGCGGGAGCAGCGGGCGCCGGAACAGCGGGAGCCCGCTCCAGCAGCTCTGCCGCCTCTCCCGCCGTCATTGGGGGACGCAGCCGCTCCGCAGCGGCAGTGGGGACATAAAAGGTCCCCTTCTCCCACAGGGGCAGCAGCGTATAGTAACGGGTGTCTGTCTCTTTGGGATGAATTTGGGGCAGCGGCCCCACAGCGGTTACCCGGCACACGCCGGAGAGGCCGTAGACCACCATGCTGCCTACCGGATAGTCCGACGTCTTCTCCATCGTTCCCTGTCCCATTTCAGGACATGTAGCTGCCGCAGGCGTGGCCATTGTACTGCTTTTTGATCTCGATCAGGATCGAGCCGTCGTCCAATGTCTCCTCCTTCCCGATGATATACCGGGTCCCGCTGCGCTCCATCCCCTTTTTGTACTGCTCATATTCCTCCCGCACGGCCTTCACCGCCGCATCGCGGCACAGGTTGTCCCGCAGCTGGAAGTGGATGGTCTGCTCCAGGCAGGCCGCCTTGATCCGTTTCATCTGCAAATCCTCCTTCTTGTTTTTACTTGATTTTACACCCCTTTTTATTGAAATTTCAAACGATTTTTCCGGTTATTGTTCCGATTTGTGCACTTCTCACCATCGTGCTCCCCGCTGTTTTTGTGCAAAATTTCCACAGCTCCGACGAGGACCTGCCGTTCCGCCGCCTCCGGGATAGGAAAAAGCCGGAGGATTCCCCGGCGGCGCGTGCAGCGCCCGGAATCCTCCGGCATGATCGGTGTTCCCTTTTCCAGTTTCCATTTCAGCCTGCCTGTCCGCCTTCCAGCCGCCGCGCCCGCCGGGCCGCCCGGGCACTGCGGACGGCAGTCCGCCGCCAGCCGTACAGGAACAGAAGGAACAGGTCTCCGGTCAGCAGGTAAAACGCCAGATCAAAGCCTCCCCGGAACAGGCACATCAGCCCCAGCAGGGCCGCCGGGGCCAGCGCCGCAAAGAGCAGCAGTCTGCCGATCAGGCCGAATCCCCGCAGCCCCCGCACCGTCAGCAGCTCCCCCAGGGAGATGGTGGCCTCCCGCCGGATGCTCAGCCCGCGGAGCAGGGTGTAAAGCAGGATCGCCAGCAGCACAAGCACCGCCAGCAGGCACAGCCCCGGCACAAGGATCAGGGCGCGCACCTCGCTCTCCGTCATTCCCGCCTGGCGCTCTCCCGAAAAAAGCAGCGTAAGCATGGAAAGGAGGAAAATCCCGCCATGGACCAGCGATATCAGAAACAGCATCCACCAGTACTTCCACTTTTTCATCAGACTGCCCCCTTTTAGATAATGAGATAAAGTCAGTATATCCCCCCGCCCGCCTGCTGTCAAGCAAGGCCGCCTTCCATGCGGCCGTTTCCCCTTGACAAATCTGCTGTTTCGCAATATACTTAGCATTATTAATTACTTATACTAAGTATTGGAGGTGGAGAACCTGGAAATCAACGACGTGCGCCAGTTTAAAAAGGGTGCGCTGGAGCTGGTGCTCCTGTGTCTCATCGCCCGGGGAGAAACCTACGGCTATGAGATTCTCACCGCTCTCCATCAGCAGGGCGGCGACATCTTCGGCGGCGCCAGGGAGGGCACCGTTTACCCGGTGCTCTACCGCTTGGAGAAGGTGGGGCTCCTCCGGTGCCGGATGGAGACGGTGGGCGGCCGCAGCCGCAAGTATTACGCACTCACCGACGCGGGCCGCCGGACGCTCGGGGAGCTGACCGTCTTCTGGCGGTCCTTCTCCCGGTGCGTGGAGGGATTTTTGGAGGATCAGAAGGAGGTCCAGCCATGAGAGAACAGTATTTGAAAGCCGTGAAACAATGCTTGCCCCGCCGCCTCCGGAAACAGGTGCTGCGGGACCTGGAGGAGATGTTTGACGCGGCGGCGGACCACGGGGAGAGCGAAGGCGATGTCATTGCCCGGCTCGGTCCGCCGGAGGCCTTCGCCGCCTCCTTTCGGGAAGAGGCGCAGGCCCATCGGCCCCTTCTGCCCGTTCTGACCGGTGCAGCGGGCCTGTTGGCCCTGGCGTTGGGGCTGGTGCTGCTGACACTGCTGCCCAGCTTTTCTGTGGGGACCATCGGCTCTTTTGACGGTCCCACCCAGATCTATGTGACCTCCGGCCTGCCGGGCAGCCTGCCCTGGTGGCTCATCGGCGGCGGGGTGCTGCTGTGCGTGGTAAGCTTGGTCCTGTTTCTACGGGAGAGGAGGCAGAAGGGATGAGAAAGGTCTGTATGCTATTCTGCCTGACCGCGCTGCTGCTCCTCACCGCCTGCGGCGGCAGGCCGGTCAGCGAGGCAGGGATCTGGGTGCTGGAGTCGGCGGCGGACGGCGGGGGAACCCCTCTGCCGGAGATCCGGGATGTGACGTGTACCATTGAGGCAGGCGGCGCACTGACCCTCTCCGGCGATCTCACCGGGGAGGGGAGCTGCAGCGGCCAGGATGTGGACGACACCCGCATGCTGACGGTGGAGCTGTCCGGCGGCGTCTCTTTTACCGGCGTCTGCGGTCTCCGCACCTACGACAGCGGCGCCAGCACGCCGGTGCTGCTGCTCTCCAACGAGGATTACATCCTCTCCTTCCTCCCCCAGGGGACGGAGGTCACTTCTCTTCCAGCGTAAATTCCCAGGCGCAGGAGCAGGTCTCGTCCGTGACCTCCGGATAGCAGGAGAGGCACCGGCAGGAAATCCTGTCGTCAATGGTTTTGGCAAAGCCGCCGTACTCGATGATTCCCACACTTTTGCAGGGGTGGAGGGCCATACCCTTGCGGCTGCGGGCGGACTGGACCCGGCAGTCCAGCACCCGGTAGATAAGGGTATTGCCCCGGGTCTCCGGCTCCGCCCGGTTCAGATTGCCGTAAAACCGGAGGGACAGGGCCTTTGCCAGCCCCTCCAGCCCGGGATGCTCTGGGAGGTCCAAAAACGTCTTGATGCGTCGGGCCTCGATGACGGTAAACCGCTCCCAGGCCCGCTTGTCGTGGAGCATGGCCTCGTCCATGCCGAACTTCTCCTCAATGGACTGGAACCACACCCCGTCCAGGGCCAGCCAGTTTTTGGCGTAGACGGCGAGCAGTTCGATGAGCTGCTCTTTAGTGAACTGCTCCAGGATTTCCTGATTTTTCATGTCTGTCTCCTTTTTCCTATGAAAAGGCCCCCGTGATTGCTCACGGGGGCCTTGCTTGCTGGCGGCAAGCTGTCTCTTACTTGTACAGCTCGGTCAGCCGGGTCAGGTGCTCGTAGCGCTCCTTGGCGGCAACCCCAAACGGACTGCGTCCGTTTGGGCACCCCTTGCATTTCACCTGCTTTGGCGGGAGTGAATCCCGCCAAAGCCAAGGTTTTGCCCTTCGGGCAAAACGCTTGTACGGCGCATAGCGCCGCCCCACCTTGTGGGGCCCCGTGCGGAGGCCGCCGATAGAAAGCCCCCGTGCGCACCCTGCGCACGGGGGCTTGCAGCCTTACAATTTTACTTGTACAGCTCGGTCAGCCGGGTCAGGTGCTCGTAACGCTCCTTGGCGGCCTCCTCGTTGCGCTTGAAGAGGACCTCGGCGCGCTCCGGGAACTCCCGGGTCAGCCGGGCATAGCGGGCCTCGTTCATCAGGAACTCCTGGTAGCCGCCGGCAGGGGCCTTGCTGTCCAGGGTGAAGGG
>CAJFPI010000266.1 GCA_904398675.1 uncultured Oscillospiraceae bacterium | reverse complement strand
GATGCGGTGCTTGGTCTGATTGATGCCGGCCTCGGTAAACTCATTTTCAAACCGGGCGGTGGAGCTGCCCACAAACTGCATCCGCACACGAAATACAGGCCCCCGCCCGGCCAGGATCGCAGAGCCGGTAAGCGTCCCCAGAGGGATGGCCAGGTCCGTGGTGGAGACCTCAGAGAGACGGCCCAGCACATCGTCTACAATAGCCGCCTGAACACGGTTGAACTCCGCCATGTTGGTCTCCAGGGCCGTGATCTGCCCGTTGCTGTCCTTTTCAAAGTGGATCAGATTGTCATACTGGATCTCCCCGCTGTTGATTGTGTCGTTTACCGCTGCGGTGACCACCCGGTTCACCGTGTTGGAGACCCTGGTCACTGCCAGGCTGGAAAGCACGCTCTTCAGATGAAAGGCCAGCACCAGGAAAAGCGCCACCAAAAGCGCACCAGCCAGCAGGCACAGCAGCTTGAGCCTCTGCGCCCCAGTCAAGGGCCGGCGGCTGAAATAGTACCGTCTCACTGCTCCGCCCCTTTCCGGGGCAGTGAGTCAAGCCCTTTTCCTTGTCGGCTTTCCGCCCCCAGAGAGAGCATATGCGCCCCCTGCTTATCCCTATTCCCGGGAAATCCAGAGCAGAGGAACTGTTCCTGTTTTTTACTCTTTCAGCGTATTTACCAGTTTCTTGAAGTACTCTCCCTTTTCCATAAAGTTTTTGAACTTATCAAAGGAAGTGCTGGCCGGGCTCATTACTACCACATCTCCGGCCGCAGCAGCCTGATCGGCCATGGCCACCGCCTCCTGCCATTCTGCCGCCTCCTGAATCGGCAGGCCCTCATAATTTTCTGCCCGCTCCACGGCGGAGCGGATCACGCCGGCGGTGGCGCCGCAGAGGATCAGATATTTCACATGGGCGTTGATCTCCGGTCCCAGAATGTCGTAGGAGATCCCCTTGTCCTTCCCGCCGGCCAGGAGAATGATCTTCTTTGGAAACGATCTAAGGCAGGCGATGGTCCGGCTGGGGCTGGAGGCGATGGCATCGTTGTACCAGCGGACGCCCCGCAGCTCTCGGACAAATTCGATCCGATTCTCCACGCCGCCAAAGCTCTGGGCAAAATGCCGGATCACCTCGTCCGGCACCAGCCCGTCCACCGCGGCAACGGCGGCCATATAGTTTTCCACGTTGTGGACACCGGGGAGGCGGATATCCTCCAGCGGCAGCACCGGCCGTTCACCCAGGGCATTGCGGACCCAGATCTCATTTTCCCGCAGGAATGCCCCTGCGGCCGGCACCGATTTTCTTGTAAAGTACTTTACTTTGCCAAGCGCTCTTTCCGAAAGCGCCCGCGCAATTTCATTATCCTCATTGCATACCAGGATATCGGAGGGAGACTGATAGGAAAAGATGGCCGCCTTGGCCTCCACATACTCCTCCATATTGGTGTGAACATCCAGATGGTTGGGCGCCACATTGGTCAAGACTGCAATATGGGGGCTCTGGCGCATGGTCATCAGCTGGAAGGAGCTGAGCTCCAGCACGGCCCAGTCCTCCGGCGTAAGCGTATCCACCTCGGAGAGCAGCGGGTGGCCGATATTGCCCCCCACATGGACCCGTTTTCCCGCCGCCCGCAGCAGCCCGGCAATCATGGTGGTGGTAGTGGTCTTTCCGTCGCTGCCGGTCACAGCCAGAATGGGGCAGGGACACAGCCGAAAAAACACCTCCATCTCCGAGGTGATCTCGCTGCCCCGCTGCCTTGCCTTCTCCAGATAGCGGGGATGGAGCCCCGGGGTCCGGAAAATCACGTCCTGATCCAGGTGTTCCAGATAATCCTCCCCCAGGACCAGCCGACAGCCCTTTGCCTCCAGCGCATCAGCCAATGTGCCAAATGTTTCTCTGTCCCGTTTGTCACAGGCCGTCACATCGATGCCGGCCTCCAGCAGCAGCTCCAAAAGCGGCGTGTTGCTCACACCAATGCCGATCACGGCTACCCGTTTTCCCCGCAGGGAATCCAAATATGCCCGCAGCCCCATCCCAAGTCCTCCTCACGGTAAAATTCACAGCGCTTTATTATATCCTATTTTTTCCCTGTCCGCAACCGCTGTTGACAAACCTCCGCCCCTTTTGTAGAATAGAGGGGCGAGGAAGACAGGCAGTCGCGCGGCGAGGCCGAAAGGCCCGCCGTGAGGAAAGTCCGGGCTCCACAGGGCAAGGATAACGGGTAACGCCCGCCGAAGGCGACTTCAGGAAAAGTG
>CAJFPI010000265.1 GCA_904398675.1 uncultured Oscillospiraceae bacterium | reverse complement strand
GCGGGTATCTCCGCCTTCCCCATGGCCTCCCGCATGGTCCACAAGATGGGCCGGGACGAGGATCCCTTCAACTTCCTGCTGATGCACGCCGCCGGCGCCAACGTCAGCGGCCAGATCGCCTCGGTGATCGCCGGCGGTCTCATCATCTCCCTGGTGGAGAATCTGCTGTAAGGAGGAGCGGTGCATATGTTTAATCAACCGATTGACTGGGAACTGGTAATGGACTGCCTGGGCATCATGGGCAAGGGCATGCTGGGCATCTTCATTGTGATCCTTGTGATCTGGGCGCTGGTGGCCATTCTTAACCGCGTCACCTCCCCCAAGGACAGCGAAAAGAAGGAGAGCTGAGCTCCCGCATTTGTTCCCTGGATGTATCATCCCGCAAAAACGCCCGCCGCCGGAAGTTCCGGCGGCGGGCATTCTTTTTTGTATTGCTCCGATGGATCACTGCCGTTTCTCCTCCGGTGTCCCGGCCACCGGCAGCGCCGCCGCCACCTCCGCCCGGAAGGCCTCCCAGGCCTCCGGATGCTGTACGAAGTAGCGGGGGCACTCCTTGCCGCTGACGTCATAGTGGCGGATCACATCCTCCTCGCTGAGGCCAAAGGTGCCGCACAGCCAGGCCGTCAGCCGCACCAGGCTCTCGGTTGTCTCAGCAGTAAACTCCCCGGTGTCGTCCGGGTGGCAGACCTCTATGGCGACGGTGTCGTCGTTGCGGTCGTTGGAGCAGAAGGAGATCTCGCTGAGGGGCACGCACTGGAGGACCTCCCCCTCCAGCCCCACGACAAAGTGGGAGCTGGCGTAGGTGTCGTGGGTCAGGGAGAGGTTTGCGAAGTAGTCCCGGTTGTTCTGGGCGGTGGTGCCGGGGTTTCCCACATAGTGGACCACCACCGCGTTCACCTCATAGAGGGGCCGCCCCGGCCGGGACCACTGGTTCAGGGGCAGCAGATCCTGCTCCACCCACGCCGGTATCTCCACGCCGTAGCCCGGGGTGTCCTCCACGCCGGCGGGCGTCCGGAGGAAGGCCCACCAGAGGAGGCACGCCCCCAGCACCGCCGCCGCGGCCAGACAGATCAAAGCGATCCGGTATCCCTTTTTCAGGCGCCTGCGGCGCCCTCTTCTCTCGTGGTGCAGCTCCATGGGATTATCCCTGCATCTCCGTATCCACAAGGCCCCCGCCGTTCCAGCCCAGGGTCCGGAGGGTCTGGAGGGTGCTGGTCATGGCGGTGTAGAGGTCCACGGTCTTATACTCCGTCCCGATGGAATAGCTGTTCCCGTCATTCGGCGCATTCCCGGGCTGGAAGGCGAACTCCAGGCTGCCGATGAGCTCATACTCCTCGTCATCCGCAAAGGGGTCCCAGTGGTAGAGCCGGCCCGCTGCCGCGTCCTCCAGCACCGCGCTGTAGACCGCCCGGGCCTCATCCCCGGCCAGGCTGATGTCCGTCCCCTCCTCTATCCAGATATAGCCGTAAACGCTCTCCACCGTGCCGCCATATCCCGGCGACACCGAGGCGATGGCCGCCTCCGGCCCGCAGAGGGTCTCCCGCAGCTGGCAGTCAAAGGTGTCCGGCTGGTTGTACCACCGGTCCTTCACCAGCACCACCGGATAGGAGCGATACACAGTGTCCCCGTTTTTCAGGACGTACTGGAAGTGCACACACTCAAAGTCCATATCTGCCGATGCCGCCCTGTCGGTCAGTCCGGTGGAACCCTCCTCCCACTGCCCGCCGTCGTTCCACTGCGCCGTCATATCCCGGATGTAGTCCTCGTCAGCCAGAATGGCCCGGTGAAGAGCCAGGGCCGACTGGGCCAGCGGGCTGTCCGGCGCGATCTCCGTTACAGCATAGCCGGCCGAGCAGGTCACCGAGATCGTATCGATCTCCTCCGTCTCCGGCACATAGGAGGCGGTGCCGAAGATATCAAGGCTGACGCAGCCGCAGAGGATCACCACGATAGCAGCTGTCGTCACCGGCCCCTGCCAGTCGCCCTTGAACACCCTGAGGGACTTTTTCAGCAGCATGGAGGCCACATAGTAGCCCAAAATCCCGGTGATGATCAGGCAGATCGCCATGGGGATCAGGTGGTAGTAGACCCCCTCCTGGAAGGGGAACCCGTAGACCAGCTCGTAGAGGACCTGGCCCAGGGTCAGGGCCGAGCAGAGGGCCACGCCGTAGCGGAAGATGGGTTTCAGCCACCACTGGGCCACCACGTCCCCGGCGCTCTCACTCTTCCGCCGGCGGTAGAGCAGCCAGGACAGTGCCAGGAGCACCAGCCCCGCCAGGGCGTACACCGCGATGACCCACATCCCCTGGAGGCTGTCCGGCCCGGAGGCATCCCAGATGCTGTAATAGGCTTTAAAATGCTCGTAGATATAGATGGTGGGCGAAAGGAAATTCAGCACCCCGGCGGAAAGGCTGGTCAGGCCGAAGAGGAAACCGCTGGCAAAGGCCGTCACCAGGCTCTCCAGCAGCACGGCCAGGAAGTGGCCGATGGCGTAGAAGGCCAGCATGGCAAAGCCGTTGCCGGTGACCATGGCCGCAAGGGTGGCGGTGGAGAAGTAGAACACCGCCATCAGCACCACGGCCAGGGCCGTCTCCGCCACCGCCAGCAGCGGCAGCGTCCCCGTAACCAGGCACACCAGGCACAGCAGCGCGCCCACCACCACAAAGGGGATCAGCACCATGGCAAAGCCGGAGGCCAGGGTGGTGAGATAAAGGCAGGTCCGATCCACCGGCAGGCTGTGGTACAGTCCCACGCTGCGGCTGTTGTTGAGATACCCCCACACCAGCACGCCGCAGAGGGCCGCATACACCAGCAGGAACCCCGGCACAAGCTCCGTCACAACGCCATAGAGCGCCCGCCCCATGTCCCGGGCGGTGTAGGAGACATATTCCCGGCCCAGAATGGACAGCAGCACATACAGCGGAAACACCGCCCCCATAAGGCTCACGCCGCCCCACAGGGGCCAGAACCGGGTGAGGTTTTTCCGGAACAGGGTCCCATTAAAGAACGATCTCTTTGACGGCATAGTGCTCACCTCCCAATTCATAGATAAAGATCTCCTCCAGGCTCAGGGGCAGGGCCTCCACCATCAGCGGCTCCATGGCCGCGATGCGCTGCTGCAGCGCTCTGGCCGCCCCCCGGACGATATAGGTGTACACCCGGCCCACATGGGACGTGTGCAGCACCTCCAGCCCGCCGGGCAGCGCCGGCGTCTCCTCTGTGGACCAGACCACCTGGAGCTTTGCGATGTTCTCCTGGAGGTCGCTGAGGCTCCGCTCCAGGAGGAGCTTTCCCTTGTTCATGATCCCCACATGGTCGCACACGTCCTCCAGCTCCCGGAGGTTGTGGCTGCTGACAAGGACCGTGGTGCCGTACTCTGCCACATCCGCCATGAGAAGGCTCCACACCTGCCGGCGCATCACCGGGTCCAGCCCGTCCACCGGCTCGTCTAAAATCAGATATTTGGGGCGGCAGCACAGCGTCAGCCAAAAGGCGGCCTGTTTCTGCATGCCCTTGCTCATGCGGCGCAGCGGCATCCGCTCGGAGAGCTGGAACACCTCCTTGAGCTTTTCATACCGGTCCGTGTCAAACTGGGGATAGAATCCCCGGTAAAACCGCATCATATCCCGGAGGGAGGCGGAGGGGAAGTAGTACCAGTCATCCGGGATCACCGCCACCAGGCCCTTCTTCTCCGGGTTCTCGTACACCGGCGCCCCGTCCACCAGGATCTCGCCGCTGTCGGGCCGGTAAACGCCGATCAGATGGCGGATGATGGTGGATTTTCCCGCGCCGTTGGGCCCCACAAGGCCGTAGATCGCCCCGTCCTCCACCGTCATATTCAGCTCGTCCAGGGCACGAAACCGGTCAAAGGTTTTGACCACCTGCTTTACTTCAATCATGTGCCGCTCCCCTCCTCCACAACCTGCAGGATTTCCTCCTGGGAAACATTGAGATACCGCAGCTCCGCCAGGATCTCCCGCAGCTTTTCCAAAAG
>CAJFPI010000264.1 GCA_904398675.1 uncultured Oscillospiraceae bacterium | reverse complement strand
TCCTCCTGCGGGAATTTTATTCTCTGTCTTCTTTTTTACCAGATTAATCATACTAAATGACCCTAGGGTTTGACTAGGGGAAAAACGATGAAAAAAAACACTGGGATTCTATAAAAATCAGGCAAAGCGGTGTCTTTTTCCTCCGCTTTGCCTGTATTTTACGCCGATTTTAACGATACGAGTCGGCCAGCTCCTGGAATTTCGGCAGAGCCCGCTCAATCATTTCCGTCTGCACACAGTAAGCCAGCCGGAAATGCCCTGGCGCACCAAAGCCGGAACCTGGTACCAGCAGAAGATCAAACTGCTTCGCCCGCTCACTGAACGCCTTATCGTCCGGCTCCAGGCTGCGTGGGAACAAATAAAATGCTCCGCCCGGTTCTGCCACGTGGTACCCCATCTCCCGCAGAGCGGGAACCAGCAGCTTGCAGTTTTTCTCGTACACAGATAAATCGGAGGTCAAATCACAGCACAAAGAAGTCACCTGCTGGAACAAGCTGGGGGCGTTTACATAGCCCAGAGAGCGCCCGGCCCCCGCCACGGCAGCATACACCTCCTTGGAGTCGGTCACTTTGCCGGGCACCAGCACATAGCCCAGGCGCTCGCCAGGGAGGGACAGGGACTTGCTGAAGGAGTAACACACAATTGTATCGTCGTAGAGATGGGGAATCCAGGGCGCCTGCACGCCGGAGAAAACAATCTCCCGGTAGGGCTCATCCGAAATCAGATAGATGGGGTGGCCATACTCGGCCTCCTTCTTCCGTAAAATATCTGAGAGCCGCTCCAAGGTCTCCTGGGAGTAGACCACGCCGGACGGGTTATTGGGGCTGTTTACCACCACGCCCTTGGTGTGGACGGTGAGGGCCTGCTCAAAGGCAGCAAAATCAATCTGGAAGTGCTCGATTTCCGGGGGAATCAGCACCATCTTGGCCCCGGCCCCCTCAATAAATACCTGGTACTCCGGGAAATAGGGGGCAAAGACGATAAACTCATCCCCCGGACAGGTGAGTCCGTTGAACACACAGCATAGAGATGCGGCGGCGCCTACCGTGAGATAGAACTGATCCGCAGTATAGTCCCCATGAAAGCGGCGGTTTAGTGAATCTGCAAACCGCTGCCGGGCGGCGGCGTCTCCCTGCGCACTGGTGTAGCAGTGAATCAAATCCGGCTGCTCCTGCAGAATTCGGATTGCCGTCTCATTCACCTGGGGAGGGGCGGGCACACTGGGATTTCCCAGAGAGAAGTCAAATACATTTTCCCGGCCCACAACAGCAGCTCGTTGATTGCCGTACTCGAATAGCTCCCGAATCACAGAGCGGGCCGTGCCCAGCCCAAGCATACGTTTGGAAACCATGGGACAAAACCTCCTGGAATTGAAATTTCTCATTCAGACCCTTCCATTGGATTTCCCCTTGGGAGGGCAACTTTCGTTGTTATTATAGCACGGCTGTTTAGCGCTGTAAAGCGCCGCTTTTCCTTCTTTTCCTTTCCTTTTCTTCTCATTTTGCCAAAAATGCAAGTCAAAATGTTTGTCGCCGTCAAATTTTTACCAAAATATTACATTCTATGTTGTGCATTATTCCCGATTTACAAAACGCAAAAATATTACTATAATCAAACATACAGTAAGGTATAGAGCCTGTTCGCCCTTTGTCCGTTCTCTGATCCAGAGGTTGGATTGTATCAATGGCCAAACATTTTTCCAATTCCAAAAGGGGGCGGTGATCCTATGAAAGTTTTAACTGGGAAGTCGATTTTAGATCAGACTGCCTATGGCCCGCTTCGGGTCTACCACCGAAAACCTTTTCATCTGGAGTTTCTCTCCCAGCTCTCTTCGGGTGATGAGGTACATCGGTTTCAAATGGCTCAACACCGGGCTGTTCTCCAGTTAGCAGATTTGTATGATCAAGCCTCCCTTGTTGTAGGCCCTCAGGCGGCTTCTATTTTTGCCATTCATGCCATGCTCTTAGAGGATGATTCCTTCGTTGAAAGCATCTTGTCCATTATCCAAACTCAATACACCACCGCCGAATATGCGGTCCAAGTGGCTGGAACCAGCTTCTCCGCTGCCTTTGCCGCCATGGAAAATCCCTATATGGCTGCGCGGGGCGCTGACCTGCGGGACATCTCAAATCGGGTCATCCGGCTGCTTTTGGGGCAGAAAACTCCAGATCCTCTGGGAAACCGCCCGGCAATTCTGGTTTCCGACGAACTGCTGCCCAGTGAGGTTTTGGCACTCGATCGCAAAAAACTTCTTGGTCTGGTTACCTGGCACGGAAGTGTGGACAGCCACACTGCGATGCTGCTGCGGCTTTTGAATATTCCTGGACTCGCCCAGGCAGACATCTCCCAGGAATGTGACGGTCATCCAGCTCTTTTGGACGGCTTTCATCAAAGTCTATATTTGGACCCAGACCAGGATCTCATTGCGGATATGGGCTACGAGGTCAAACAGGGAAAACGAACTTCCCCCCTTGTTGCCGCTCAACCGCTTGGGTAAACTTTCCGATCCTTTCATATGATCAAAAACGCCCCGGAACGATTTCCTGTTCCGGGGCGTTTTCTTGCCTCTTTTATCGTTTCCGATTAAAAATACGCTCTAAAATATCCCAGTCGTCATCACTGACTGCCGGTTTTTCCGCCTCCGGCTCCGGGGCAGCCGCTGGCTGAGCCGCCTCTGCACTGCGCTGCTCCTCCACCTTAGCCCCTGCGGAAGTAAACGGCTTGCTGTCCACAGCACTGGCCGGTGCCGCAGCTCCGCCTTCTTGCTCATCAAAGCCGGTAGCAATAACGGTTACCTTCATCTCGTCCTCTAGTTCCTCATCAAACACCGCACCAAAAATGAGGTTGGCCTCCGGATGGGCAGCCTCCTGCACCAAATTGGCGGCCGTCTCCACTTCCTCCAAACCGATGTCCATAGAGCCGGTAATATTGATCAGCACGCCCTTGGCTCCATTGATGGAGGTCTCCAGCAGGGGGCTGGAGATGGCCATTTTCGCTGCCTCCTCCGCCTTGCTTTTGCCCGCAGCTCTTCCCACACCCATATGGGCTCGGCCAGCATCTTTCATAACCGCAGACACATCCGCAAAATCCAGGTTGATAAAGCCCGGCTTCTTGATCAGATCGGAAATCGACTGCACCGCCTGCTGCAGCACATCATCGGCAATCTCAAAGGCATTCAGCATGGTGATCTTCTGATCGCTGGCCAGCTTCAGCCGCTCGTTAGGAATGATCAC
Source organism: uncultured Oscillospiraceae bacterium (assembly GCA_904398675.1). Classification (GTDB taxonomy): domain Bacteria; phylum Bacillota; class Clostridia; order Oscillospirales; family Oscillospiraceae; genus CAJFPI01. The sequence continues at coordinate 2,050 of CAJFPI010000264.1, read as the reverse complement.
CAGGGAGTCCACTTTATTGCGCAGCTCTGCGATTCCTCCCTCGGCCTGCTTCATGCGGCGCATCCCCTCAAACCGGAAGGGTTTGGTTACCACACCCACCGTCAGAATCCCAAGCTCCTTGGCGATGTCGGCCACGATTGGGGCCGCGCCGGTGCCGGTGCCGCCGCCCATACCGGCGGTAATAAATACCATGTCCGCATCCTCCAGGGCCTTGGAGATTTGATTGCGGTTTTCCTCGGCAGACTTGCGGCCCACCTCTGGGTCAGAGCCCGCCCCCTGGCCGTTGGTCAGCTTCTCACCAATTTGGATTTTATACGTCGCAGCGGAGACAGCCAAGGCCTGCTTATCTGTATTGATTGCAATTAAATCTACCCCTTGAGAACCCGTGCGTACCATGCGGTTAATGACATTGTTGCCGCCGCCGCCCACGCCAATCACTTTGATATTTACCACGCTGTCCGGACCCATGTCCATTCCGAAGGCCATGCTCGCTCCTCCTAAGTATCAAGTTAATATCCGCCGCAACCAGTTCTTGTGGTCGGATCAATTTTAAAAACGATATCTTGATTTATTGTATCGCTCTTTTTCAGACAGGTCAAGAGAAAAAGGCGGAATTACAGAAACTTTCCAGCTTTTTCAGCGCAAAATTTCTTTCTCCTTCCATCTTTCTTCTCAGCTTTCTGCGGGAGTAAAAATGGCGTCCGCCATCTCCTGGGTAAGGTCGATTGTTCCCGCTGCCTGCTCCCCCCAAGTTTGAAGGATATTTTCCACCGCCGCCGAAAGGACCGCCAAAGAATGGGACAAATCCTGCAAAGGAAGCCGTGCCTCAAAATTCTCTCGATAGCGCATCCCAACCCAAGTAGAATGAGTCAAATCTACATTAGAAACCCACTCCAGCTGTCCCAATTCCTCCAGGCCCAAGAGCAACTCTTTTAACGCCTCCAAACGGTACTGCTGCTCCTGCGGAACCGCCGCCATGGTCCCCGCCTGGGGCGCCAGTAACGTCAGTCCTGTGACCGTAAGAGTCCCGGCTTCCTCCGGTGCCACTTCCAGCAGCTTTCCGCTGACACTGATCAGCCAGGGCTGTTCCGCCAGAGTCAGCGGTTCTGCTGAGCTTTTTTCTTCCCCGCTCTCTCCAGAGTCCGTCTCCTCCTGTTCCTGCACAGAGGGCTCCGCATAAACTTCTACCCGGGCAGCAGCCGCGATTTCTGTTACCTGGAGGGTCAGTGTACTCGGCAGCCCTCTTTGGGGGGACACCTCTCCAACATAGGGAAGGCGCTGCAAAATGCGCTGGCTGATCTGATTTTTATTCATCTGGAATAAGTTATCTCCAATCTGCACGCCAGAGGCCTCTATTACCTCCTGCTCTGTGTAGCGGCTGTTTCCCACCACCACAATGGTCTCTACCTGAAAAAATACTGTCGCTCCCAGAGTGGCGGCCGCCACTAAAGCCCCCGCACACAACATTTTGAAAAGCGCGCCGGACCGCCGCCGTCCCCGCCGCCTTGTTCGATTGTGCCGCATTGACGCCATATTGTTCTCCTGTTACCCACCGGAATTCCGGCTGCAAGTCTTTCTTTTGTCCCTACGAGCGGAGACAGATATCCGCTCCCAGAGCGGCTAAATTGTCCTCCAAACCCTCATAGCCCCGCAGAATATGCTCTAACCCGCTCACTTGTGTAGTCCCATCTGCTGCCAGCGCGGCCACCACCAAGGCCGCCCCACCCCGCAGATCTGTGCTGTGCACCCGAGCTCCATGGAGCGGACGGCCGGTGACTACCGCCACTCGACCCGCCAGCTGAATGTCCGCCCCCATGCGGGAGAGCTCATCCACATGGCGATATCGGTTATCAAACATATTTTCTACAAACATAGTGGTCCCTGACCCTCCGGCCAGGGCCGCCATCAGCACCGCCTGGGCGTCGGTGGGAAAGCCGGGGTAGGGGGCCGTGCGCACTGGACGGATTCCATGCAGCCTCCCATGGCTCTCCAGGCAGACCCGTTTCCGCCGCACCTGGACCGCACAGCCCGCCTCCTGGAGACAGGCTGT
>CAJFPI010000263.1 GCA_904398675.1 uncultured Oscillospiraceae bacterium | reverse complement strand
TTCGCCGCAGGCGAAAGAAATAGGATTTGTTTTTCCGAGGACATGCGCCTCGGAAAAACACTTTGCAGCCCGCAAGTGTGCGGCCTTTTGGGCCGTGCGTGCCGCGGGCTGGAACTTGATTTCCTCCAAGCAGCTCGATGCTGTTTGGAGGAAACTCTCCCTTCCAAGCAAACACAATTTGCTTGGAAGGGACGCGAAAGCCGGTACACCTACAGGGGTGTACCGGCTTTTGGTTGTATGGAGTTGTGCAATGGAAATCAATCAATAACCCCGGCGGCGGCTGGGGGCGTGAAGAAGAGGCTCCCCGGCGGCGTAGCGTGCCAGGTTCTCCAGGAACATATCCACCACCCGCTCCTTGGTATATCCCAGTGTCATATCCCCGGAGCAGTGAGGGGTCAGCAGGACATTGGGCGTACGCCAGAGCGGATGGTCCAGCGGCAGCGGCTCCGGCGACATCACATCCAGCGCCGCGCCGGCCAGCCGATGCCCCCGGAGGGCGTCTATCAGCGCCTCCTGGTCCAGGGCGCTCCCCCGGCCCACATTGACCACATAGGCGTCGTCCGGCAAAAGCTCGATGCGGGGGCGGCTCAGCAGCCCCGCCGTCTCCCCGGTAGCGGGAACGCAGAGGATCAGCGCATCGGTGTCCGGCAGCAGGCGGTCCAGCTCTCCCACGGCGTACACCGCGTCAAAAGCTGGGTCCGCGCCCCGGCGGACATTCCGCCGCACTCCCCGCACTGCCGCGCCCATTGCCTTCAGCCGCCGGGCCGTCTGGGTGCCCACATCCCCCATGCCCACGATAGTGACCCGCAGGCCGTAGACGGAGCGGATCTGCTCGGCACTGCGCCAGGTGCGGTTTGCCATCCACTTCTGGCACTCCGGCATCCGCCGCAGCAGCATCAGCAGCACCATCAGCACATGCTCGGAGATGGTGACGCCGTAGGCCCCGGCACTGTTGGTGAAAAGGCAGTTGGGATTGGCCCAGACCCCGTCGGAGAGATAGGGCTCGATTCCGGCAAAGCTGCAGGCGAACCACCGGAGATTCTGCCCGGCCTGGAGCACCGGCAGCGCGTCGTGGCCGAAGAAGATCTCGTACTGATCCACCACCGGCACCACCTCCTCGGCGCAGGAGAAGTAGTCCACAAAAAAGCCCAGCCGGGCGGCCGCATCGCCAATGCACTGTTTCAGAGCGCTGGTGAGGAAATCATCCATGACTGCGATCTTTTTCATCGTAAGTCCTCCAATACCTGTTCCGCCGTGTGGATGCCGTCGGCGGCGGCGGACAGAATGCCGCCGGCATAGCCCGCCCCCTCGCCGCAGGGATAGAGGCCCCGGACAGCGGACTGCCGCCCCTCGTCCCGCAAAATCCGAACCGGGGCGCTGCTGCGGCTCTCCACAGCGGTGAGCACCGCGTCGGGGCAGGCAAAGCCCCGCAGGCGTCGGTCAAGGGCGGGCAGGGCCTCGGCCAGCGCGTCCGTGATAAAGGGGGGCAGACAACGGCGCAGATCGGTGCAGCGGACGCCGGGGCGATAGGTGGGACGAATCCGGCCCAGGGAAACAGAGGGGCGGCGGGCCAGGAAATCCCCCACCAGCTGGCAGGGAGCGGTAAAATCCCCGCCGCCCAGGCGGAAGGCCGCCGCCTCCAGCTCCCGCTGGAAGGCAATGCCTGCGAGAGGGCCGTTTCCGCCGAAGTCCTCCGGCGTCACATTGACCAGAAGGCCGCCGTTGATGTTCTCCCCATCCCGGGCATAGCGGCTCATGCCGTTGGTGACCAGCCGCCCCTCCTCGGAGGCGGAGGCCACCACCTGTCCGCCGGGGCAGACGCAGAAGGAAAAGACGGTCCGCCCGCCGGACACATGGCGGGAGAGGGTATAGGAGGAGACGGGAAGGGCCGGGTGGCCGGCATATTCCCCATACTGGGCAGCGTCGATCTCCCGCTGGAGGTGCTCGATCCGGACGCCCACAGCAAATGGCTTTGGCGCCAGGGGGACGCCCCGGCTGTGGAGCATCTCCACCGTGTCCCGGGCGCTGTGGCCCGGCGAGAGCACCACATGATCCGCCTGCAGCTGATGCGTCCCCTCCGGCTCCGTCATCTCCAGGCCCCATAGCGCGCCATCCTTGATCAGAAGATCGGTCATCTGGCAGCCAAATCGGATGTCTGCTCCCAGGCGCAGCAGGGTTTTCCGCAGGTTCACCAGGGCGATGTGGAGCCGGTCTGTCCCGGCGTGGGGCTTGGCGTCCACAAGAATGCTCTCCGGCGCGCCGAACTCCACCAGCTTGCCCAAAATCCAGCGGTGGCAGAGATCCCGGGTGCCGGTGTTCAGCTTGCCGTCGGAGAAGGCGCCGGCCCCGCCCTCGCCAAACTGGACGTTGGAGGCGGTGTTCAGCCGCCCTGTGCGCCAGAATGCCTCCACATCCTTCTGTCTCTGCTCCACGGGCCGTCCACGCTCCAAAAGAATAGGCTTGGCGCCGGCCATGGCCAGCACCAGGGTACAGAAGAGACCTGCCGGTCCCGCTCCGATCACCACCGGCGGCGTCTCCGGCGGCGTGGCCAGCGGCGCAGGAAGGCAGTAGCGCTCCCGCTTGACACGCTGGATCCGGCTGTCAGTGCTGCGCCGGAGGACCTTCCCCTCCTGCGCCAGGGACACCTGCACCGAACATACCACGCTTACGCCCTCCCGGGCGTCGATGGAGCGGCGGACCAGATGCAGCTCCCGTATCTCCTCTGCTGCTACATGCAGCCGCCTGGCTGTTTTCTGCAAAAGAGCAGCCTCGTTTTCTCCCGGCCGCAGGCGGATTCCATCCACTCTGAGCACAGCACCCCTCCTCTCTTTTAAAACCACATTCCCGGCGTTCCGCACATGAAATGCAGCGGTCAACCCGAATGGGCATTGCTTGCAAGGCAGACATTATTATATCGTTTTTTTTATTTTTCAGCAACTGCATTGTTTAAATAATCTGCAAAGTTTCTTCATACTTTAGACATAAAGGGTCTCTATAATGCAAGCATACAAAGAAAGAAACCAAGGAGGTTTTGAATATGAGTCCGTACAATGATTTTAATTCCTATTACCGTCCCCCGCAGGATCACGAGGACAAGACCCCCCCAGTCCAACCGGCAGAAGGACCCGTCATTGACATCACCCCCAGCGGCAAAGTCAAGAAAAACCGCCGCTGGCCCAAGGTGGTAGCGGGCGTCCTGGTCTGTGCCCTGCTGCTGGGCGGCGGCTTTGGCATCGGGTATGCAGCGCAGAATATGATCCGTTCGAGGAATGGCGCCAATCTCTATGTCAGCAGTCGGACTCCTGTCGATGTCTCCACGGTAGCCGTCGATGGGAAAACGGAGATGAGCTACGCAGAGCTTTATAAGGCCAATGTCAACAGCTGCGTCAGCATCAACGTCTCCGCTAGCCAGAATATCTTTGGCCAGGAGGCCGTGGTCATGGCCTCCTCCGGCAGCGGATTTATCATCAGTGAAAACGGCTATATTGTCACCAATTACCATGTCATTGACGGCGGCACCAATGTTCAGGTCACGCTGTATGACGGCACAACCTATGATGCCGAGATCATTGGCGGCGACGAGGATTATGATATCGCCGTTTTGAAAATCGAACCGGAGGAGACCTTGACGCCTGTGGTCATTGGTGATTCCGATGCACTGAATGTGGGTGACGACATTGCGGTTATCGGAAACCCGCTGGGTGAGCTGACCTTCTCTATGAGCGAGGGCATTGTCTCCATGACAAACCGGCTGGTGAACGTGGACGGCTCCCCGTTCAATATGGTCCAGATTACTGCCGCCGTCAACTCCGGCAACTCCGGCGGCCCCCTGTTCAATATGTACGGCGAGGTGGTGGGCATTGTGTCCGCCAAGCTCTCCAGCAACAGCTCCTCCTCCAGCGCCTCGATAGAGGGCCTGGGCTTTGCCATCCCCATGAATGACGTGGTCTCCATGATCGAGGACATCATGACCAACGGCTATGTGACCAACAAGCCCTATCTCGCCATCTATGGGGGTACATTCCAGCAGGGCATGATCCCCGACAGCGTTGTCAGCGAGGGCGTTTACGTCTACTCCGTGGAGCAGGGCGGCGCAGCAGATAACGCCGGCCTCCAGGCAGGAGATATTATTACTAAGATTGATGATACCGACATCAGCGAGCTGGGTGATATTACAGCGGCTCTGCGGAGCTACACCGCTGGCGACACGGTCACGATTGAATACTACCGCAATAATGAGCAGCGCACCACACAGCTGACCTTCGACAGCGTGCCGCAGGACAACCTGGCAGCCACTCAGGAGTCCTCACAGGATAACAGCGGCTCCTCTGGCGGCTATACAGATCCCTACTCCGATCCATGGAATTTCTTCAATTACTTCTTTGGAAACGGCGGCCGTTACAGCGGCAGTGCGGCATAAGGGAAGTATCCCATCTATTTTGCTTACCTCTTTCTCTTTTCATTTCTTTTCTACCTTTGGCGCGAGACCTCCGGATTTACACCGGAGGTCTCGCGCTGTCTAAAACGCTCCTCCCGTCTACCCAATGTCTACCCAGCTGGAGG
>CAJFPI010000262.1 GCA_904398675.1 uncultured Oscillospiraceae bacterium | reverse complement strand
GAAAACCCGCCTCCACTTTGACATGAAAGCCGGTACACCTACAGGGGTGTACCGGCTTTTGGTTGTATGAAATGGTGCAATGGAAAACCATTAACCATTCGACGTTCACTCCCTGTTTGTGGGACCATGCCTTCCATAATCCCGCATTGTTTGTTTATGGCAATTGCTAAATTATAATCGAGATCTCAAATGGTAAAGATATCGTTATCTAAATATGCGATAATTGGTGGTCATTCACCACCTTGTATGACATTTTATTATATGATACAATACCTTTGCCGTTTTCTGTTGCAAACTATAACGCAAAGAACTGGCTTGCACAGCGGTACAGAGAAACCCAAAGATGGAGGATGATGTCAACATGAAGAAGTTCCTGTCTCTTGCCATAGCGTTGGTGCTGACCCTTTCTCTTGTGGCCTGCGGAAACGATGGCGGGGCGAATGGTTCCAATGCCGGAAATTCCGGCAACAGCGGCAACACGGTATCCGACAGCGGCGAGGATGCCGGCACCGGAATTGCCAAAAAAGCCTGCTTTATCAGTGCGGTGGGCTTAGGCAATGACTTTACCAACCTGATTGTGGAGGGCCTGGATCAGCTGGCCGCCGAGGGCTGGGAAGTCAACACCATCGAGGCGACGCAGCCCGCTGAGTACGCCGATCAGATCCGTTCCTGCGCCGCCGAGGGCTATGACGTGGTTTTTATCTTCGGCGACGAGGTGGCTACGGTGGCCGTGGATCTCTCTGAGGAGCTGGCGGAGAGCAATCCCAATATGCATTTCTTCCTGCTGGATACCTATATGGAGCAGGATGCGCCCAACTGCACCAGCGTTGCGGTGGACACCTTTGAGTCCTCCTTCATCGCCGGCTATGTGGCGGCGGCTACCACCACCGTCGGCAAGGTGGGCTGGATCGGCCACACCGACATGTTCAAAATCACCCGGTTCCGGGACGGCTTTATCAATGGCATCAACTACTATAACGAGCAGAAGGACGCCAATGTGGAGTATGTGACCGCCTTTACCGGCGATTACAACGATCCCGTCAAGGGCTATGAGACCGCTATCGCCATGATCGAGAACTACGGCGTGGACGTGATCTATCAGTGCAACTACAACGGCGGCCCTGGTGTCATCGAGGCATGTGCGGAGAAGGGCATCAAATGCATCGGCGTGGACGACTGGCAGGGCTATATTGACGACTGTGTCTTCTGGTCCGCCATCAAGTCCATGGACATCGTGACCTACACCCTGGCCTCCACCTATCAGTCCGGCACGGAATACGGGGCGTTCTTCAACTTCGACGCCAAGAGCGGCGCCAAGTCCTACGACAGCAGAGACGAAGGCAATATCCCTGCTGAAACGCTGGAGGAGGTGCAGGCAATCGAAAGCGCGATTGCTGACGGTTCCCTGGATATCTACGAGGGATTCGACGAGTATAGACCCTGACCGGTGGCGCTTATTCAGTCATAAAAAGGAGGGGAAGTTTCCCCTCCTTTTTCCATACGGAAAGGAGGATGCAGCAGTGACGGAGTATGCGCTGACCATGACAGGGATTCGAAAGACTTTTGGTTCCCTTGTGGCCAATGATGATGTGGACCTCTATGTGCGGTTGGGAACGATTCACGCCGTGATCGGAGAAAACGGCGCGGGGAAGAGCACGCTGATGAGCATTCTCTCCGGTGTGCAGCGGGCGGACCGGGGGACGATCTCTCTGGGCGGCCGCCCTGTTGAGATCCGCAGCCCCACTGATGCCGTGGCCCATGGCATCGGCATGGTCTATCAGGAATTTATGCAGTATCCGGGCCTCACGGTACTGGACAACATCCTTATGGGCTATGAGCAGAAAAAAGGCCCCTTTATTGACCGCCGCGGAGCGCGGAAACGCCTGGGGGAGATCTGCCGGAAATACTGCTTTCAGATTCCGCTGGACAGCCCCGTGGAAAAGCTGCCGGTGGCTCTGCTGCAGCAAGTGGAGATCGTCAAGGTTCTCTACCGCGACGCCAGGATTCTGATTCTGGACGAGCCCACCTCCGTGCTGACGCCCCAGGGCATCGAGGGGCTGTTTGAGGCTCTGAGAAACCTGAAGGCGCAGGGTAAGACCATTCTCATCATTACCCACAAGCTCAAGGAGGTGCTGTCCATTGCCGACGACATCACCGTACTGAAGGACGGCCGCGTCACCGGCCGCCTTACGGCGGCGGAGGCGGACGAGCCGATGCTGGCCCGGCTGATGGTGGGGCGGGATGTGATGCTGCAGGCGGATAAGCTCCCCTGCCATCCGGGGGAGGAGCTGCTGCGGGTGGAAAATCTCGCGGTGAAGGACACCGTAGGAGTGGAACGGGTCAAGCGCGTGAACCTCACCGTCCGCGCCGGGGAAATCGTGGGGATCTGCGGCATAGCCGGTTCAGGGGAAAACGAGCTGGTGGCGGCGATTGTGGGCCTTGCAGACGCGGAGAAGGGTAGCCGCATCCTGCTGAAGGGAGAGGATATCACCGCTCTCTCGGTGGCGGACCGCCGGGCCCGCGGGATGGGCTATGTCCCCCAGGACCGCAACCGCATGGGCGTCAACCGCCAGGGCAGTCTCTGGGAGACAACCCTGATGGGCCACCACATCGCCTCCGGCCTTTTCCGCCAGCCGCTGATCAATAAGAAGGAGGCCCGTTCCTTCAGCCAGGATGTGGTACGGAATTTCGGCGTAAAAGCCCAGAGCATCAACGACCGGGTAGGCGCCCTCTCCGGCGGCAACGTGCAGAAACTGGTGGTGGGCCGGGAGTTTTCCGACCACTACCAGCTGATGGTTATGGAGGATCCCACGCGGGGCATAGACATCGGAGCGATTGAGTTTATTTGGAAGGAAATCATCCGCTACGCCGCAGACGGGGCCGGGGTGCTCTTAGTCAGCCATGAGCTCAACGAGGTGATGCAGCTTTCCGACAGGATCCTTGTGATGCACAACGGAAGTCTCCTGGAGCTGGAAAACGGCCGGGACCTGACGGAAAAGGAGATTGGACTTTATATGCTGGGAGGTGCGGAGTATGGCTCACAAGTCCAGTGAGGGCCGGATAAAAGAGCTGGCAGGCAGACTGCGGCCGGGACCGGGGTTCTGGACGCTGCAGCGGCATTCCAATGCTGTCCGCTATCTTCTGGCAGTTGTCCTGTCGCTGCTGGTGGGCTGCCTGCTATTTCTCCAGCAGGGGGAGAACCCCCTCTATGCCACCTATGTGATGTTCCAGGGGGGCCTTGCCAACATTGTCAATATCGGCACCTCCATCCGCTGGGCCACGCCCTGCCTCATTGCAGGCGCCGCTGTGGTCATCGCCTTTCTCTCCGGCTTTCAGAACATGGGCATTGAGGGACAGATGCTGGTAGGCGCTCTCGCCGCCGGCATTGTGGGCTACAAGGTATCCCTGCCCCACATCCCCCACCTGCTGCTGTGTTTTCTCGCGGCGGGGCTGGCCGGCGCCCTCTATGCGCTGCTGCCCGCCCTTATGCGCCTCTACCTCAACATCAGCGAGCTGCTGGTGACGATCATGCTGAATTTTATCGCGGAGTTCGGCACCTATTACATTGTCTACTGGATTCTTATGGGCGGGACCCGCAGCAACACCGGCGCTGCCGCCATCAAGACAGAGGATATCCTGGAGTCGGCGGAGATGGGCACCCTTATCAAGGGCACCACCGCCAGCACAGCCTTCCTCTTTGGGCTGATCCTTTTAGTGGTGCTGCAGGTGGTGTATAAGCGCACGGTCATCGGCTATGAAGCGGTGCAGATCGGGCAGAACATGGAGTATGCCCGTGCCGGCGGGGTAAACGTGGTCAAGCGCTTTTTTCAGATTTTTCTCTGCTCCGGCTTTGTGGCGGGCCTCTGCGGCGGGATGGAGGTCTGCGGCTCCTACCACTACTTCCTAGCAAACTTCCCTGGCAACCTGGGCTGGGAGGTCTTTATGGTGGCCAATGCCGCCCGCTATGACCCCATTGCCCTGATTTTTATCTCCTGTATCTGGGGCGTCATGAAGTCCGGCTCTCTCCAGCTGGAGCGGGTAACTACCCTTACCCGTTATTCGGTGAACATTATCCAGATGCTCTTTATCCTCTTTGTGGCGGTGGACTATGTGGGGCTGTATCAGAAATATAAGGACAGGGCCCGTGTCCGCCGGGAAAAGAAACCGGCGGCAAAGGAGGGAAACCAGGCATGAGCACCCTTGAAATGCTGTTTGGGCATGTGACTATGGCCTCGGCCTTCCGGGTAGCCTGCCCCATGATCGTGGCGGCCATGGGCGGCGTGTTCAGCCACAGCGCCGGCGTCTTCAACTTTGCCTATGAATGCATCATGCTCTGCGGCGCCTTTTTCGCCGCCTACGGCTCCCACATCTCCGGCAGCTATGTGGTGGGCGGCCTCTTTGCCGCGGGCGTGGGCATGCTGCTGGCTGCGGTGTTCGGCTTTTTTGTCTACAAGCTGAAGGCCAACGCCGCTCTGGTCAGCAGTGCGCTGAACATGAGCGCCTGGGCGCTGACTACGCTGCTGCTGTACACCATCTTCGGCGTCCGGGGCCGTGTGGTCAGCGACACCATTATCAACTACCCCAAGATCCATTTTGATTTTCTGGACCGCTTTCCAACCCTGAGCTATATTTTAAACGACAACATCTGGATGGTCTATTTTGCCTACATCCTGGTGATTGCGGCCTTTGTGGTGATGTACCACACCAGCTTTGGCCTGCGCTGCCGGGGCGTGGGAATTAACCCGGCGGCAGCGGAGACGGTGGGGGTCAATGTGGGCCGCATGCGCTGGACCACCCTTTTGATCATGGGCCTTTTCTCCGGCCTCGCCGGCTCCTATATGCCCATGTCAGGGCTGAGCACCTTTAATGAAAACATGACCTCCGGCGTGGGGTATCTGGTATGGGCGGCGATCCTGGTGGGGAAGAGCAACCCTGTGCTGACGGCAATAACCTGCTTTGTCTTTGCCTATACCGACGCACTCTCCACGGTGCTCACCGCCCTGGAGGTCCCGATGCAGCTGGTAAGCATGATTCCCTATGCCACCGTAATTGTGACGCTGTTTGTGGTGGGGCTGCGCTCCTTCACCGGCAAGCCGCGGATACTGGGGGACTAGTCTGGCGGACAGGAAGAGCGTGTTTTTGTCAATAGAGGAGAAAAGGAGGATCCATGAATTTTTTAGTAGAATCTGCGCTGCTGACCCACGGCCTGGCCTCCGTCACACAGGGGGAGCTGGCGGCGCTTTGGGATTTGGAGCTGCCGTGCATTGCGTGGCTGGAAAAGGGGGAAGTCCGGCTGGGGACCATGGAGGAGTATCTCCCCTTCCGCGCGCGGGCGAAAGAGATCCGGCGGGTGAGCTGGGATACCCTGGACGCCTTTGCCGCCGCCGGACGAGACGGCGCCATGACCGCCTCGGCGGCCATGCTGGCGGCAAGCCGCATGGGTTTCCCCGTGGCGGTGACCAGCGGGATGGGCGGCGTGGGCGCCATCCGGGGGGAGGAGGTCTGTCCGGACCTCCCGGCGCTGCGGGATCTCCCGGTGGCGCTGATCGCCACATCCCCCAAGGACGTGGTGGATATCGGGGCCACCTTTCAGTGGCTGCGGCGGGAGAAGATCCCGGTCTATGGCCGGTATTGCGCGGAGGACAGCGGCTTTATGGTGGCGGGGACGCCATACGCCCTGGACGGCGTCTGGAGCGGCGGCTGCCCCAAGGCGCCTGCGCTGCTCTTAAATCCCATCCCGGAGGAAAAGCGCCTTACCATTCCCGGCGCGGTGGAGAAGGCCATCGCCGCCGGGGCAGCCGCTCAGGAGCGGGGGGAGTCCTTCCACCCGGCGGCCAACGCGGAGTTTGACCGGCTCTCCCAGGGCCTGTCCTCCCGGCTGCAGCTGCTGCAGCTGCTGGACAACGCCCGGTGGGCCATGGAGCTGACGGAAAAAGGAGTAGAGGAGTGAGGAAATGAAGAAAATTGCGGTATACGGCAAGGGCGGCATTGGCAAGTCCACCATCACAGGGGCCCTGTCCGCCGCGGCGGCGGAGATGGGGCTGCGCGTCATGCAGATCGGCTGCGATCCCAAAGCGGACTCCTGCATGAATCTCCTGGGCGGGAAACCCATCACCCCGGTGATGGATCTGCTCCGCTCCGGCAAGCCGGATATCGGGCTTGGTGACGTGGTGCAGGAGGGGTACAGGGGGGTGCTCTGTGTGGAGGCCGGCGGCCCCACTCCGGGCCTTGGCTGCGCCGGACGAGGCATCCTCACCACCTTTGACCTTTTGGAGGATCTGGACGCCTTCGGATATTACAACCCGGACGTGGTGTTTTTCGACGTGCTGGGGGATGTGGTCTGCGGCGGCTTTGCGGCCCCCATCCGGGAGGGGTATGCCCAGGACGTGGTGATCGTCACCTCTGGGGAGAAGATGGCCCTCTTTGCCGCCAATAACATCTGTTCGGCGGTGGAGCAGTTTGCAGACCGGGAGTACGCCCGCACGAAGGGCGTGATCCTCAACCGGCGCAACGTCCGCCGGGAGGAGGAGCTGGTGCGGGAGTTTACGGAGAAATGGCAGATCCCCCTTCTCGGCGATATCCCCAGAGACGACCTCTTTCAACAGTGTGAGGACGCCTGCAAGACCATTATCGAGGGCGCGCCGGACAGCGAGGCGGCCCGCCGCCTGCGGGAGGTGGCCCGGCGCTGTGTGGAGGACCGGGCATGAAGAAGAAATGGTTTGTTGGGCAGGGCTCAGCGGCGGTGGATACCATTTTATATTGCTCTGTCCCGGTTGAAATCGATGGGCTGATCGGCGCTGACAGGGAGGTGGTCACCTCCGGCGGCAGCGGCGCCAACCTGATGGCCGCGGCAGCGGCGATGGGGGTCCCCTCCGCTCTGGTGGCCAAGGTGGGGGATGACGCCTTCGGCGTTCGTTTCCGCCGGGAGCTGGTTGCCGACGGTGTCAGCGACCGCTATTTGATCGAGCAGGAGGGGGGCGTTACCCTCCACACCTATATTGCGGTGGGCCCCAAGGGGGAACGGAGCATCATTGTGGCGCCGGGCGCCTGCGGCGCGTCTCTGACCATGGATGAGCTGCCGGAGGACCTTCTGGACGAGGCGTTCTTGTTTTTCACCGACGGCTCGCCCCGGTCCCTTGCGGTGGATCTGGTGCGCCTTGCCAAGCAGAAAGGTGTGCCTGTGTTTTATCAGAGGGAGTGCGTGGACCGCCCCCTGGGCGGTGCATATCAGCGCCAAGGCGAGGAGCTTTTGAACAGTGCCGATCTGGTTGCCGGCGGTCCGGACACCTATGCCCAGTTGGTGGGGATAGAGGAGCCGGAGCAGGCATTGCGGGCCTTTTATGACCGCTACCACCCCGCCCATGGGGCGATCATGACGGCGGGACGGCGGGGGGCCTACTGGTTTGACGGCGAGGCGCTGCTCCACCACCCCATTTTCCCGGTGAAGTCGATTGACAGCACCGGTGCCGGGGACGCCTTCTGCGGCGGCCTTGTGGACGCCTATTTTTTCCGGGGCCTTCCCAAGCGGGAGGCGCTGCGGTTCGCCTCGGCCTGCGGGGCGATCCAGTGCACCATTCCTGGCCCCCGGCTCAAGGCCAGCCGGGCACAGGTGGAAACATTTCTGCGCGGCAGCAAGGAGGAAAATGCATGAGAAATCCCCCCAGATACCTTACTATGCAGGAGCTGTCCCAGATCCCGCTGCAGGCGGGGCGCTATACCCGCATCATCCCCGGGCGGCATCTGAAATATGTGGCGCCGGGGGTGGATGGGCTGGGCCTCTCCTCCTTCTCGCTGCTGCTGCCGGAGTCGGCGGTGCTCTTTATCGCGCCGGCGGGCTGTGCCCGCCATGTGAAAATGCGGGCCTTTGCCATTGGCAAGGCAGACCGGCTGTTTTTGCTGCGGGTCACGGAGGAGGAGCTGGTGACGGGGACACACCTCGCCCGGATTCCAGAGGCGGTGGAGGAGATCTTGAAACGGGCCAAGGAACGCCCCAAGGCGATTTTTATCGGCTCGTCCTGTGTGGATACCATTCTGGCCTCGGACTACGAGCGGGTGTGCCGGGATCTCAGCCGCCGCTTTCCGGATGTGCGGTTCCACCCCAGCTACATGGACCCCATCATGTTCGACAGCAAAAAATCCCCGGACAGCCGCATCCACTGCAGTCTCTACAGCTTTGTGGAGAAACAGCCGGAAAGGGATCAGGGGGTCAACCTCCTGGGCCCTGCGGCGCCGCTGGATGAAAACGCCGATCTTCCCCGGCTGCTGGCGGCGGCGGGCTTTGGCCCGGTGCGCCAGATGTGCCGGTGCCGCTGCCTGATGGAGGCGGACGAGATGGGCCGCTCCCGGCTGAATCTCGCCATGGGCGGGCCGGTGAAGATGGCGGCCGAGCAGCTGAAGGCGGCCCACGGCACGCCCTATCTTCTGGTTCCGCCTACCCACGATCCAGAGCTTGTGCATGGATTTTATGAAAAGCTGGGACAGGCCCTGGGCGCGGTGCTGGATGATGGGGAAGAGCTGGCAAAAGCCAGGCGGCGCCTCTCGGCAGCTGCGGAGATCTGCCGGGGGAAACGGATTGTGGTGGGAAAAAACTACTTCGGCAGCCCCTTTGAAACAGCAAAGGCCCTGCTGGAGTATGGCTTTACGGTTACAACGGTGGTCAAAAACAAGATCACGCCGAAGGATAAGGCCGTTATCGCCTGGCTGGCGGAGCGCGCGCCCGGGATGCGGGTCTACTCCGGCGACCACCCCACGCTGAACCATCTCCGGGAGGAGCACGAGCCGGCGGACCTGGTGATCGGCAGCGACGCGGCTTATTTTTATCCCGAGGCCAGGGCAATCCTCCAGGATGGAGACCGGCTCCATGTGTGTTATCAGGCCATCGCCTATCTGGCAGACGGCCTTGCGGGAGAGGAGATGCGGGTATGAGAGGCTTGTTTTTATCCCTTCCTCCCTTCGCTCCGGACTACTCCGGCATTGGGGCCGTTTTCCTGGAGCTGGGGGCTATGATCGTGATCCACGACGGTACCGGCTGCATCGGAAACTACATCTGCCATGACGAGCCCCGGGGAGAGCGCCCCGGCAACATGGTCTTCACTACCAACCTCCGGGAGATGGAGGTGGTGATGGGGGATGATGAAGCTCTTTTGGAGAAGGTCACCCGGGCTGCGGCAGATCTGGATCCCCGCATGATTGTGCTGGTGAACACCCCCGCCCCCATTGTGATCGGTACGGATCTCCGCGCCCTGGCTCGTATTCTGGAGAAACGGACGGGAAAACCGGTGCTGTATTTTGACAGCAACGGCATCCGGATGTACGACTGGGGCGTGGAGAAGGCCCTTCTGGCTGCTGTGGAGCGCTTTGCCGCGGAGGACGCGGTTGCCTGTGCGCCCGGCGGCGTTGCTGTGCTGGGAGCGACCCCGCTGGATCTGGGCGGCGCGGACAACGGGGAGGCGCTGCGTGCATCCGTGGAGCGGTCCAGTGGAAAACACTGCGCGGTGATTGGAATGGGCGGCGGCGAGCGGAGCCTGGGGACAGCCGCGGCGGCGGAGCTGAACCTTGTGGTGAGTGCCGCCGCTGTTCCGGCGGCCAGGTGGTGCGAGAAGACCTTCGGCGTCCCCTGGATCGCT
Organism: uncultured Oscillospiraceae bacterium; assembly: GCA_904398675.1. Lineage (GTDB taxonomy): Bacteria > Bacillota > Clostridia > Oscillospirales > Oscillospiraceae > CAJFPI01. The sequence continues at coordinate 2,956 of CAJFPI010000262.1, read as the reverse complement.
GATTTCCCGGCGGGGATCAGTGGGGAGCGCCGGCTGGGGGAGTGCATTCGTCAAAGGCTCTCCGGCAGCCGGACCACTCAGATGGCCGAAACCGGGCCCGGTCCGCGGGCGCTGGTGATCCACGAGCAGGTGACAGCCAATGCTGTCCGGGCCTGCCTGCAGGAGGAGTTTGGCTTTGGCCAGGTGGAGGTGGCCACGTTCTTCCAGTTTCGGGAGGAGCTGGCCCAGCCCGGGGACCAGCGGCTCTGCGAGGAATTGGAGCTGGAGGAGAAGGCAAATACGGGACGATACGACGTGATCCTGGCTGACCGTTTCCTGCACGATGTGATGCGCTACAGCGGGGCGAAACTGGTGGACCTGCCCCATCTGGCCGTGTGTGAGGTGATGTTCTATCCCGATGGTTTCTCACTGGCGGGAGAGGCGTTCACTGCCTATCTCAAAGACCAGCTGGGACAATAGGCAGCCGGCATGCCATGAAAAAGAGGAGGGAATGACCAATGACGGAAACAGGGAGAAAGATCCGCAGCGCACTGATGACCGCCGCCATCGGCGATGCCATGGGCGCCGTTACGGAGACCCGCAGCACAGCCCAGATCAAAGAACGCTTTGGCGGCCTTGTCCGGGAGATCCTGGAGCCGCCGGCAGACAACCTGGCCCATGACACGTCCCGGGGACACGTCACAGACGACTTCTCCATCGCCTACTTTTCCCTGGAGGCGTTTCTGGCGGCAGACAGCCGCCCTACCCGGGAGCTGAGTGAGGAGGCGCTGATCCGGTGGTACGACTACGGGGACTATAACCGCTACATCGGCCCTACCACGGAGGGATCTATCTGTGTCCTCAAGGGGATTGCCAACCCGCGGGACAAGCGGGATCCCCTCAACAAGATCCGGGGGCAACTCCTCTGCAACAATGCCCGTGCCACCAACGGCGCCGGCATGAAGGCGGGGCTCATGGGGCTTTATAATCCCGGAAATCTGGACCAGGCTATTGAAGAGACCTTTGTCTTCTGCATGCCCACCCATGACAACACCATCGCCCTGGCCGGGGGCTGTGCTATCGCCGCCGCCACTGCCAAGGCGATGGAGGCGGGCGCCGGATATCAGGACGTGCTGGAAGCGGGGCTTTACGGCGCAAGAGAGGGGTTCGGGCGCTCCAAGGCCTTTGCCCGCCCGGTGGCGGGAGGGAATGTCGAAAAGCGCTGCCGCCTTGCCATTGAGATCGGTATGCGGCACCAAGGCGACTTTGAGCGGGCTATGGGTGAGATTTCGGACGTGATCGGCGGCGGGCTCTACGCCTATGAGGCCATTCCGGCGGTATTCGGGAACATTGCCGCCTGCAGAGGAAACCTGCAGGAATCCGTCCTAATGGGGGTCAATGGCGGCGATGACACGGACACCATCGCCTGCATGACAGGCTATATTGTGGGGGCCCTCTCCGCCAGCGAACCCTTCCCGGAGGAGTGGGTCGACCTGATCGACGGAGCCAATGGCTTTGACATCCGCGGCATCGCGGCCAAGCTGGCCGCCTTTGTTGAGAAGGAGGGATAGGAGAGATGGCGGCAAGATACGATAAAACGTTGGGCTGCCTGCTGGCGGCCGCTATAGGCGACGCCATGGGCGCCCCCCTGGAGACCCGGACGGTGGAGCTGATCCGACGGGATTTTGGCGGAGGCGACTTTGTCTATGACTATAAAACACCCCGTCCTGATTCTGTGGCGGCTGGGATGCCCTATGCCGGTGTAACGGACGATTTCTCCGTTGCCTATGTCTCCGCAAGGCATTTCCTGAAAAATGGAGGGAGGATTGACCGGAAGACGGCCATAGACGCCCTGATCGACTGGAAAAACGGGCCGGACACTAAGATCTTTTACGAAAAGTATGCGGGGCCTACCACCCGGAAGAATATGGCAAAGCTGGAGGGGCAGCCCCGGGATACCTCCCGGGACTACCTCTACTGTGACAACCACTCCGCCACAAATGGCGCTGGCATGAAGGCATGGATCGCAGGCCTTTTTCATCCTGAGGATGCAGCGAGAGCCGTTGACGACGCCATTATCATGTGCCATCCCAGCCATAACAATGCTATTGCCCTAGCGGCAGGAACTGCAGTAGCAGCAGGCGTGGCGGCCGCATTTGCCACGGATGCCACTGTGGATTCTGTCCTGAAAGCCGGCTTTTGGGGTGCCTGGACCGGCTATGAGCGGTCGTTGCCAATCACCCGTCCAACAGCAGGTGCCTCGCTTGTACGAAGGATGGAGCTTGCCGTCTCTATCGGGCGACGATTTCAAGACGATTTTTCCGGCTGTATAACGGAAATGACGGATCTAGTTGGGACCGGTCTGAATGCCAACGAGTCCGCTGCCGCTGCATTCGGTTACTTTGTTGCTGCGCAGGGAGATATTATGAAGACCATCTATCTGTGTATTAACAGCGGCAATGACTGCGACACCACAGCCATTATGGCAGCAGCAATGGCTGGTGCCCTCGGTGGTGCAAATAAGATAGAGCATTTAGATTACCATCTCGCCACTCTGGAGCAGGCAAATTCTTTTATTGATTTTAAAGGAACAGCCGCTGCTATTGCAGGTCTTCAGGAGTTTTGACGGAGAATTCACATCGAAAAATATCCTAAGCTCTCTCCTCCCGTCTACCCAATGTCTACCCAGCTGGAGGCCCTGCGGCGCAGGGCTTCCAGCCTTTTTTACCCGCCAAAATCCGCCCTCCGTCTACCCCAATGTCTACCCGGCGTGATTTTTCTCCCTTTTTAAGTACTGCACCGCAGACTGTTCGGTTATCTGTTCCCCCAAATCTAAGGGGCGATAATACGACTCTTAGAGTGAACTTTTCGGTAGATATTTCCCACGAAAACTAGCTCTTTTTGCCGAATTACCGAACTTTGTCGAAATTTTAAGAAGGAGGAAAATCCACCATGCGAAATCTCAAAAAGATTCTCG
>CAJFPI010000261.1 GCA_904398675.1 uncultured Oscillospiraceae bacterium | reverse complement strand
CCGGCGCGCCGGAATACCCCATTCCGGCGGTGCGGCAGCGGCAATGTACAGGGCTGCATCTTCCGCACAGTCGCTATTTACAGCACAGAGCACGGGCTTGAGGCGGCCCTTTAATGGCATGGTCTTTCACGCCGGCCAGAAACTGCGCCCCTGCCTGAGTAATCCATATCTATAGTTGAAGCAGCAATCTTGCGTGCAGATGTTTTCTTGACCTGCTGTGCTTTTTACCAAATGATTTGCTTAGGACATAAAATATTTTACCAAAAAATCAGAAAAGCGGAACAAGAAGATAGTCAACTGCGTCTAAAAATATAGATACGGGTTTTGGTGAAATGGAATGCAGCTGCAAGCATCCGGTCATGTATAAGCGCGGGACTGCCGGCGCCTTCGCTGGCTGATGATGTCGTTATCCAGGTGTGGCCGTCTGATGAAAAACAGAGAGGGGGAAAACACGATGAAAAAACACATTGCCATACCGTTTCTGCTCCTGACGCTGCTGCTCACCCTGTCTCCCGGAGCACAGGCCGCCGCTTTCCGGGGCCTGCCTCCTGACGCCTGGTACGCCGACGCAGTTTTATCCCTGGACCGGGCGGACCTCCTCTGGCTGGAGGAGGGACGGATGGACTTCCCCGCCGACGCGCCGCTGACCGCCGGGGAGCTGGCCGTCCTGACAGCCCGCCTCACCGGCGGAGAGGCGGCGGCAGCTGACGCGCCGGAGGCGCCCGTCTCCCGGGAGACGCTGCTGAAAACCCTCCATACCGCCGCCGGAGACCTGGCGGCGGAGGAAAATGCCGCCCAGTGGGCGGTAGAGGCCGGGCTGCTCCAGGGCTACCCCGACGGCTCCCTCCGGCTCCAGCGCATCGTTACCTGGGCGGAGGCCGCCGCGCTGGCAAATCGATTTTTTACCTGGCGTACCCTGGAGACGCTGGGCATCCGCACCCGGGAGATGGAGGGCAGCCGGTGGTACTGCCTCCAGGACATCTGCCGCGCCGGAGGCATCCGGCTGACAGAAGAAGGGGACAGCCTGCTGCTCCGGGAAGGGGAGCTCGCCGTGGAGCTGCGGATCGGCGACCGGTATCTCCGGCGGGACGGCCGTCTCATGAACAGCATCTCCGCCGCCCCGGTGGGGCGGGAGGGGCTGGTATGGGTCCCGCCGGATCTGTTCCACAGGGTGCTCACCGCCGGAAAGGCAGTCCTCCCCTCCCTGTATTACGGCGTTTTCTTCTATGAGGAGGAGGTCCTGGCGGCGGTGGAGACGCCGGCGCTGGAGCACCACGCTGACATCCTCTCCCAGGTCTCCCTCCCCGCCTCCATGGGGATCGATCTCCTTCGGGTGGACCGCTCCCGGCTCTTCGACGACACCCCTGTGGCCGATCTGCCCGCCTCCTATGCCGGAGAACTGCGGTACTGGGGCTTTGACGCGCCGGAGACGCTCTGCTATACCGAGTACCAGGTGGCGGCAAAGGCCCAGACCCTCCGCACGTTTCTGGACATGCTCTATGCGGAGGGCCCGGATCTGGCCCCCTACAATCCCTACGGAGCGGAATTTGATCCGGACCGGTGGACCTATGGCGACTATGAGCGCTGGCGTACAGAGGCGCCCCGGGACCCGTGGCAGGCGGCCGGATTGGATGCCGGCGATCCGGCGGACCGGGAGCGGATCCGTTTTCTGGAGGAGCGGGATATCCAGCCCGGAGATGTCCATTTCCTGCAGAAGGAATTTCACAACGACTATATGGGCCGTACCGATCAGGAGCTGCGGGAGGTCATCGAGGCTTATTACCGTATCTACCTCTTCGGCCCTGGCGGAGAAACAGGAGCATAAAAGGCAAAGGCGGATCAGCCTTAGTGTCCATGGCGGTGAATTGATGGGGATTTAAGGGGTCGTTTCTGTGTCCACATTAGAAACGGTAAATGAACCAAAAGCATGGCAGGCCGGTCGCTGCAGGCACCTTGCGCCAGGCCCCGGCACAAATGAACGGCCGGGGAACTGGGGATGAGAACCAGACGAGGGGGAGAAAACGCTTTGGACAGGGGCAGGCTCCAGGGAATCCCGGAGAACGGAGGCTTGGGCAGCTCAAGAGATGTGTCCAGCCGCAGAAGGGGGGGAAAAAACAGCACCGAAACGGAAAATTTCCGCCTGGCGCTGTCTGATTTGCGCTGTTCTGCGTCCCGTGCGGGTCACTGCCTGGGACAAGGAGAAACAGAGAAAATGCATCCCGGCTCTGGCCAGCGGCGTGAGCGTGCCGTACAAGGGTTTTCGCCCTCAGGCGAAAACCCTTGGCGCAGGGACAGCTTTGCCGCCCTGGGCATTGAAAGGGCGAAGGGGGGAGGCCGCCTCCAGCGGCTGGAACCCAAAATAACAGGCAGCTGCGAAAGCAGCTGCCTGTTATTTTGGCAGAGACTGCTGGACTCGGACCGGCGGCCTCCTGCGTGTGAAAATTTGTCGGGTCGGGAAATGGTTGGCGTTCATACCGTTTCCCGACCTGTTCGTCACAGTTGCATCGGGAATCCCAATATATGGAGCACCCTCCATTCCTTCGGTTTCATCTGGATTTCCTGTGCTGGGACAAAAGAATTATGCAGCCATGCCGCCCCGCGGCCGGTTATCCGTTTTAGGACGTATCGTTACAGCATTATTTCCCCTTGCTCAATTTGCAAAGCTGATTGCGCTCCGCCAGCACTTGGTTTGCCTTCTGACACAGAAGGGCGATCCGCTCCGCATCCTGACGGGACACCGCCGCCTGCAGCTCCCTCAGGCAGCCCGCCAGCTGGTCCTCAAGCGCGGCCAGCACCTCGCTGCTGACCGGATCGCTGAACCGCAGGCTCTCCGCAAGATCCTCCAGAGGCCGGGCCGCACCGGGGGCTTTGTTCAGGCTTGTCAGCGTCCGGACACTCGCCTGAAACTCCCGCATCCGGGAGATCCGGTTCTCCTGTTTCGCCTCCTGGCGGACGATCTCGTCCCGCATGGCGTCGGCAGCCACGAACCCCACTGCTGCTGCGCCCAGCAGGACAACAGACAGCACCAGGGGCAGCCAGACAGGGATGGAGAGGACCAGATCCAGTGCCATGAACAAAAATCCCAATATTATCTGGACAGCCAGATAGATTACGCCGAGCCGAGCAATGGGAAAACCGTAGAATTTGCTTTTGACCCCCTCACCCAGGCAGAAAGCGGTACGAATCACATAGATTTGGGCCAGAATGGCGATCATGGAAAAGAGGTAGCACACCGCAAAAACCGCCGTCTTGGGGAAGGGCAGCGCGAAGGCCAAAACATTGTACACCACCACCACAATGCCCAGCACGATCCACCAGCGCATGACATTCTTTTTCATCCCTTATTCCTCCAGTTCTTTCCCAATGGCTGCCAGCCTCGCCTCGATCTCCTTCCGGCGCTCTGCCTCATGCTGACAGTTCTCTATTTGTGACCTCAACTCTGGAGTACCAAATCGCAGAACTTTCTCGATATTCGGAGAAGCTAGCAAAAATTGGGGATCCTCTGCCATCTGAATAATGGTATGGTATTCCCGCTCCACACAGTATTTTCCCAAATAGGCCTCGGCACACTCCGGGTCCATATTCAGCACCTGGTCAAAGCACTCCTCCGCGCCCTTCCAGTCGCCGTCCTCCAGCAGCATATACCCCCGTTTCAGAAGGCTCTCCTGATTGGCCCCGCCCTCCACCTTAACCGTGCCGGTGACCTCCACGGTACCTTCCACCTGGACGGTACCCTTGATTTCCTGAATCCTGCTCCTGGCCCACTCAGTGGAATACTCCATGCCGCAGGAGCCGCACTCAAACACGCCCCCGGGTTTCCCGATAAGCTTTCCGCCGCAGATCTCGCACGTCAATGCCGCCATCCTCATTCACCCCTCTTTTTTCCGCACTCGGGGCAGAATTTGCCGGTGATATGTTTCTCTCCGCAGGTGCAGTCCCAAGTGTCCGGGGCCTTGGGTTCCGGGCGCTTTGCTCCGCACTCGGGGCAGAATTTGCTGGCAATG
>CAJFPI010000260.1 GCA_904398675.1 uncultured Oscillospiraceae bacterium | reverse complement strand
GTTCAGCTCCTGAAGGAAGTGGAGCACCTCCTTGCCGGTGTGGCTGTCCAGGGCGCCGGTGGGCTCGTCGGCCATGATGATGGGGGGGCGGGTGGAGATGGCCCGGGCGATGGCCACCCGCTGCTGCTGGCCGCCGGACATCTCCGAGGGGTGGTGCTTCCACCGGTCGGCCACGCCCACCCGCTCCATGGCGGCCATCACCAGCTCCCGCCGGCGGAAGATGGGGACATTCTGGTAGATCAGGGGCAGCTCCACATTTTCATAGGCGGTGAGCCCCTGGATCAGGTTGTAGCCCTGGAAGATGAATCCCACCTGCTTGTTGCGGATGTGGGAGAGCTGGGCGTCGTCCAGATCGTTGACGTCCTGCCCGTCGATCCAATAGGTGCCCCGGGTGGGAATGTCCAGGCATCCCAAAATGTTCATGAGGGTGGACTTGCCGGAGCCGGACTGGCCAACCACTGCCACAAACTCCCCCCGGTCGATGGTGAGGGAGACGCCGTCCAGCGCCCGGACCTCCGCCTCGGTCCCCTCGCCGTAGATTTTATATACGTCCTGAATATCGATCAGCATGGCGTCACCTCGATCAATACATGGTCATGTCCTGGGTGGTGTTCTGGAACACGGTGTCGCCCTCGTTGAGCCCGCTGATGATTTCCACATTGTATTTATCGGAGATGCCCGTCTCCACCGGCACGGGGTAGTACCCCTCTGCGGGGACGCCCAGGCTGGCGCCGTCCACACCCTCCACCGCGTTTTCCGGCGCTGTGTCCGTTTTGAGGAAGACCACGCTCATGTTTTCGCCGGTTTCAGAGTTGGGATTGGGGATGTACTTGACGCACTGGATGGGCAGGACCAGGCATCCGTCGCTCTGGCTGGCCACCAGGCTGTAGGTGACGGAGCTGCCCGGCACCAGGGAGTTGCCGGTCTCGGCGCCCATGGAGTTGTCCACGGTGATGGTGGCGGGGTAGAACGCCGCGCCGTTGTTCATCTCCGGGGTCAGGCTGATGCTGTCCACGATTCCTGTGAACTCCACGCCCCACTGGTTGATGGTGACGCTCATGCCGGCCTTGACGTTGGAGATGTTTCGCTCGTCCACCTGGGCTGTGACGGTGATGGTGGAGGTGTCGGAGATGGTGATAACGGTCGTGTTGGCGTCAAACTCCTGCCCCGGGGAGATGGCGAGCCCCATGACTGTGCCGGAGATGGGGGCCACGGCATTGAGGTTCTGAAGGTTCTGCTCCGCCTTCTGGAGGTCCTCCTGAGCGGTGCGCAGGGCCTCCTGGGCATTGTAGAGCGCCAGCTCATTGTCCGCCCCGTCAATCTGCATCAGGACCTGCCCGGCCTCCACGTCCATATAATCCAGAAGATCGCAGCGGATCACGTCCCCCTCCGCCTTCACCTGGACTTCCTGCGTCCGGTTGTACTGCAGCTTGCCCTGCTCATAGGGGTAGATGCTCTGGCCGTTGGACGTGATCACTGCCGAGGCGGCCATGTCCGCTGTCAGGGTTCCGGGGTTCTGCAGCGTCACCTCCACCAGAAACAGCTTGCTGCCTTCTGGGGAGATGCGGCTGACCTTGTGCACGGCCTCCACCTTGCCGGGCCGCTGCTCCATTACGGCGGGGATGGACACCATCACCTCCTGCCCGGCGTAGATGTCGTTTTCATAGGCGTAGCTGTAGTACTGCTCCAGACGCAGCGTCCGGTCGTCTACCAGCGTGGCGATGGTGGTGCCGGGGGAAATGGGGTCTCCCGCTTCATAGCGGGTGTTTTCCCCCAGCATGATCTTTCCGGCAAAGGGGGCGGTGACGGTAAGGCTGTTGGCGGCCTCAATGAGGTTGTCCAGCTCCGTCTGCTTGGCCTGCAGCTGGCTGCGGGCGTTCACCACGGCGCTCTCTGCGTTGGGGCTGTCCACTGTGAACAGGGGCGTCCCCTGCTCCACATATTGGCCCTCGCTGACATACACGTCGACCACCGTGCCGGCGGTGGTGAGGGTGATGGTAGAGGAGTCCTTGGCCTTTGCCGTTCCGGAGCCCTCCACCGTGCTGGTGATGGAATTGACCTGCACAACTGCGTCGTTAATGGTGACGCTGTCGCTGCTGCTGGTCAAAAAGCGGTACATCAGCACCACAACGGCAACCACAATGACCACGGCCACGGCTGCGAGGATGATCCGCTTGCGGAGCTTGGGGCTTATTTTTTTCTTCTTGGGTGCGGGAGGCGCGGGGGGCGCCTGCTGCGGCATCTGTTCCTCCTGAACAGGCGGCGTCAAGGTCTCGTTCATGGTGTGATCCATCCTTTCCTGTTTTCCGGTGGCTGCTGAAATGGGGCTGAAAGCCCGCGCGACTGTATGGGTGATAGTAATACAGTTGGCGGCCGCTGTCAAGAACAAAAAGGTTACAAATTCCACAGCGGCCGGCTGCTGCGCGGGAAAGACCGTCTGCCCGCGGATGGGCGGGAAGAGCTTACTCTATTATAAAGACGCACCAGAGGGCAAAATGTTCCGGCAGACTGAAAATTTTACAGCAGGGAAACGCCGCTGCGTCCTCTCCGGCAGCCAAACTTGCAAAAGGGAACGGAAGCCGGGAAAACTTTGATGGATTCCGTCTCTTTGTACAAATTATGAAAAATTTTTTTTGCAAATATTCGCCCTCTGGTGCTTGCAAAAACAGGGCGTTTGCGGTATAGTGTATCTAGTTAAAAATATGTCAATTTGGATAGGAGGCAGCCTATGGAGCATATGCATGAACATGTCCATGAACATACCCACGGCGGAGAGGGCCACACCCATTCCCATGACCACGGGGAGCACGGCCACAGCCATGTTCCCGCCGGCACGCCGGAGGGGGAGAAGACCCTGGCGGTGCTGGGGTATATGCTGGAGCACAATGTCCACCACTGCGCGGAGCTGAAGGAACTGGCGCAGTCGCTCCAGGGGGAGGCGCAGCACCTGCTGCTCCACGCGGTGGACGCCTTTGACGCGGCCAACGACTATCTGGCCAGGGCCGTGGCGGAATTGAAGAAATAAGGAGCGAGCGCGATGTGTCTTTCTACAGTGTACCGTAACAGCCAGGCGGAGGAGAATATCTGCGCCAAATATGTGGCCAAGATCGACGTGGAGGGGGATACCCTCACCTTTACGGACGTTCTGGGCGATGTGACGACGGTGGAGGGGCGCCTGGTTTCCGCAGACCTCACCGCCGGCGTGGTGGTGTTCGCCGCAGCGTAAGGGGGCGGCCGGATGGCGGAGTATGAGCTTTGCTGCGAGATTTTCAACCAGTGCAGCAACAACCAGATGCGGGATGTGGATTTCCAGGAGGTGGAGGTGGCTGACACCGATGCCTATATCCGCAGCCTGGAGCCCCGGGCCGACATTGAAAAGGAGACCTTTTCCGACGGGACGGTGATCTATCATACAGACACCGCAGGGCTGAAGAAGAGATATTCCTTCACGCCGATCTGACCGTCGGCCCTGCCGGGCGCGGAATGCCGGCAGGGATGTGGCCTGTGTTCCGGTTTGTAAAAGAGCGAAAGCAAAAAATATAGAGGTCATAACAACAATAAGTATGGAGGTTGAATGGCAATGAAAGTTTCTGAGATCTTTGAGGAGAGAGCGGCGTTTTCCTTTGAGGTGTTCCCCCCGAAGACGGATGCGGGCATGGAGAAACTGTGCGGGAAGGGCGGCGTGCTGGAGCAGCTGTACACCATGAATCCCGACTACATCTCCTGCACCTACGGCGCCGGCGGCACCAATGTGGGCAAGAACCTGGAGGTGCTGCAGAAGATCAAGGCCGACGGCAAGTGCACCCCGGTGACCCACTTCACCTGCATCGGAAACACCAAGGAGGGCATCAAGGAGCAGCTGCAGAACTACCTGGATCACGGGATCGACCACATGCTGGCCCTGCGGGGCGACCTGCCATTCGGCTGGACGGGCACCGGCGGCGACCTCCACTACGCCACCGAGCTGGTGAAATTCGTGCGCCAGGAGTTCGGCGACAAGTTCACCATCGCCGTGGCCGGCTCCCCCGAGGGGCACATCGCCTGCCGCAGCCTGGAGGCGGACATCTCCTTCCTCAAGCAGAAGCAGGACAATGGCGCCGACTACATCATGACTCAGCTGTGCTGGGACATGGACCAGTTCCGCTACTGGCTGGACGCCATCCGGGACGCCGGC
>CAJFPI010000259.1 GCA_904398675.1 uncultured Oscillospiraceae bacterium | reverse complement strand
TTATTCCACCCGGACGCCGGTCATGGTCTGCTCCACCGCGCTGTCCATGAAAGCGCGGTCCACGGCGCCGGGGATATAGCCGAACACCCGGCCCTCCTCCGTAATCAGGAAGGTTGTGGGAAAAGCGCTGATCCCATAGCTGGAGAACAGGGAGCCGGTGGTGTCCATCAAAACAGGATAGGTGTAGCCGTTTTCCTCCAGGAACGCCTCGATCTCCTCCTGGGTGACGTCCTGGTTATAGGGGAAGTCCCCGCTGGAGGGGTTGGCCACCGCCAGCACCACCAGGTCGCCGGTGTTCTCCCCCCAGTCCTCATAGAGGGCCTGGATGTCCGGCATCTCGGATTTGCAGGGGCCGCACCAGGTGGCCCAGAAGTTTAGGAAGATGGTCTTTCCCTCGTACTCCGCCAGGGTGTGGGTCTCGCCGTACTGATCGGTGAGCATGAAATCCGGGGCAACGGGCAGCTCCGCGGCCGTCCCCTCCGGATCCGCTGCTCCTCCGTTGTCCTCCGGCGGCGTCTCTGACGGCTGCGCGCCCGGCTCCGTTTCGCCGCTTTCACCCGCCGTGCTCTGGGAGGAATCGGTTCCCAGGGAGGAGAGGGCGGCGGACATGCGGTTCATCCAGCCGGTGAGCATCAGTACGCCCATGAGGATCATCAGCACGCCGCCGATTTTCACCGTGTAGCGCACGGCCTTCTGGTGGCGGCGGAACAGGTCCAGCAGAGAGCCGGTAAAGAGCCCCACCGCCAGGAAGGGGAGGATAAAGCCGGCGGTGTATACGCCGATAAGGAGGAACCCCTCGGCGGCAGAGGAAGAGGAGCCGGCCATCAGCAAAACCGAGGTCAGCGCCGGGCCCACGCAGGGGGTCCAGGCGAAGGAGAAGGTGAACCCCAGCACCAGGGCGGTCAGGGGACTCATGGCCGCCCTGTCCAGGCGGAAGGGCAGGCGCCGCTCGGTGGATAAAAACCGGGAGGCGCCGAAAATCCCCAGCTGATAGAGGCCGAAGAGGATAATCAGCACGCCGCCGATTTTGGTGATGATGTCCTGATGCCGGGAGAAAAACTGGCCGGCGGCAGTAAAGCCCATGCCCAGCAGAAAGAAGGCGAAGGACACGCCCGCCACAAAGCAGACAGTGTTCCCCATCACCTTTCCCCGGCGGTAGCGGACAGTGCCGTCTGTTTCCACCTGCCTGGCCCCGCCGGAGAGATAGCCCACATACAGCGGCACCAGCGGCAGGACGCAGGGGGAGAAAAAGCTCAGGATCCCCTGGAGAAAAACGGTGAGAGCGGAGATCGTCAGCGCGAAGTCAAATGTACCCATAGCGGTCTCCTTTTATCGTGAGATAAGTATAACAGATAGATGGCAATATATCAAGAGCAGGGCGGGGCCGTCAAGTGATTTGGTCACAAAATCCAGACCGGTCTGGATGAAATGATGCTTGAGCATAGGCGCTGCCTGTGATACACTGACAGTACTGCCATGTGCCGTCCGGCACAGGCGGACCATTTAAGAAAAGGGGGAGCAGGAGCTGTGGATTTCGCTGCCGGGGTGCTGTGCGCGTGGGTTCTGTATGGCGTTATTTTATGGCTGTGTGCCGTGTCGGCAGACCGGATGATGAAAAAGTTTCTTCTTCCCAGGCCCGGCAGGCTTTGGAGGATTATCCGCTATGCCGCCATGATGCTGAGCATCGGCGTCATTATCTACATCGGCGACCCAGTGAACATTTTATTCGCCCTGCCGCTCACCTTTTTGTTTCTGTTTTTGTCCTTCCGGGGAACACGGACCGAGCGGCTGGCACTGTGCATGCTGTACGACACCCTGACCTCCTGCATCAGTGCAGCGGCAGATGCCATCTATTTCTCGGGCAGCCCCCTGCTGGATCCGGCGGTGCTGGTGCGCCTGGGGCTGTGGCTGGTGGTGGCGCTGGCGGTGTGGCGGCTGCTGCCGGAGAAAAAATACCATCTTCCGGAGAAGATGTGGCGGCTGATCGCAACACTGTCCCTTCTGCCCTTTGTGGGAATCATTGTGGCGGTGGCCCTGGTGGAGCCCCGGTATGCGGGAGGCGGCCTGGCGTCCCTGGTGCTGATGCCGTTTTTCCTGCTGTCGGCCCTGGCGGTGCTGTATACGGCGGCTGTCCTGGCCCGGCAGGAGCGGCTGGAGCAGGAGGCGGGCCTTCTCCGGATGAACCAGAGCTACTACGCCCAGCTGGAACAGCAGCAGCGGCAGGTCCGCAGCCTGCGCCATGACATGGCCAACCACTTCACCGTCCTGGGCGGCCTTTTGGAGATGGATCAGACGGAGGAGGCCCGGCAGTATCTGGAGCGGCTGAAGGGCCAGCCGGGGCTGCTCTCCACCCGGCAGTTCTGCGAGCATCCGGTGGTGAACACGGTGTTGAACGCCAAGGCCGCGGCCATGGCGGAGCAGAAGATCCCCCTTCGGGGGGAGATCCATGTGGAGCCGGCGCTGCCGCTGGATGGGCCGGAGCTGGGGGCGCTGCTGGGCAACATCCTGGACAACGCTGTGGAGGCCTGCGCCCGGCTGCCCCGGGAGGAGCGGTGGATTTCCCTCAAGCTGGAGGGCGGCGCAGACCGGTTTTCCCTCTGCTGCGAGAACCCCTGCGCCCGGGCGCCTGCAGAGCTGGGCGGTCGGCTGATCTCCTCCAAAAGCCAGCCGGGCCACGGCTACGGCACGGAAAATATCCGCTCCATTGCCGAGCGGCGGGGCGGAACTGCCCTTTTCCACGCCGGAGAGGGCGTGTTTTCCTGCCAAGTGGAGATCCCCGGCAGGGCAGGAAGGCAGTAGTGGACAGCTGTTTTCCAAGGCTGGCAAAAAAGATCCGGCGGCCCGTTAATGCGGGCCGCCGGATTGATTTGCGCATCTGAAACGCTAACGCCCCTTTTCCTGAAACTTCCGCAGCGTCTCCGGCACATCCACGTCCAAAAGCTCCTCCTCTGCCGCCTCCACCAGCACCAGGAGATCGCTGTGCCGCTGGATGACGGCGCTGCCGCCCCGGTCCCCCTCCAGGGCCATCAGCTCCGGGAAGAGGGAGGAAGGGAAGAGGCAGGGGTTGCCCCGCCGGCCCCCCCGGCCCAGTCCCACGATCCGGGATGGGTCCTCCTGCCAGCGGCGGAGGACAGCCTCCACGGACCGGCGCTGCAGCATAGGCTGGTCCGCCACCAAAAACAGCGCCCCGTCGCAGGGGGGCAGGGCCTGCAGCCCCAGGCGGACCGTGCGGCTGGCGCCGTCCCGGGGCCGGTCGTTCTCCACGGCCAGAAAGCCGCGCCGCTCCGCCAGGGCCAGTATGTCCGGATGCCAGGCCACCACCGCCGCCGCCGCGAACGCCTCCAGCGGCACCGTGTCCAGCGTCCGCTCGATCAGCGTCCGCCCGTCCAGCGTCTCCAGCAGCTTGTTGGCCCCGTACCGGCTGGCAAGCCCCGCCGCCATCACGATGCATCCGATCCGCTGTTCCATGTCTCTGCGCTCCTTTTTGCGTTTTTCTCTATGGTATACTTTTTTTCCGGGAAATACAAGGCTATGCAAGCGATATTCTAAAAATAAAATCACCGGTTTGGAAGTTTCCTTCTGTACACAAATGAAAAAAGGGAGTATAATGTCAAATAAGAATGAACCGAGATCAGCGGATTTCCGGTGGTTTCGCGTCTGGCATGAGAATATGAGACAAGGAGGAGTCGCTATGAGCAAACAAGTCGGTCAATGCAAAAAGCGGGTGGACGCCTTTGACAAGGCGACCGGCCGCGCAAAATATACCGACGATCTGTGCGGGAAGGAGACCCTGGTGACCCGCATCGTCCACTCCACCGTGGCCCACGGCCTGGTGACCGCCATCGACACGGAGGAGGCGTCCAAGGTCCCCGGTGTGGTGAAGATCCTTACCTGCTTTGATGTTCCCGACATCCAGTTCCCCACGGCGGGCCACCCCTGGTCCACGGATCCCAGCCACCAGGATATCGCAGACCGCAAGCTGTTGAACCAGCACGTCCGTTACTACGGCGATGATGTTGCCGTGGTGGTGGCGGAGGATGAGGTGGCAGCCGCCCAGGCCGCCCGCCTTGTCAAGGTCACCTATGAGGAGTATCCCTTTGTGCTGGACGCCCAGGAGGCCATGAAACCGGACGCGCCCCAGATCCACGACGAGTATCCCGGCAACGTGATCGGCCGCACCCAGATCCGCAACGGCAACTACGCCGAGGCTATCAAGGAGCCCGGCCTTATCAAGGTGGAGGGGTGGTACGATACCCCCACCGTGCAGCACTGCCATATTGAGAACCATGCATGCGTGGCCCATGAGGAGGCGGGGAAGATCGTGGTGGTCAGCTCCACCCAGATCCCCCATATCGTCCGCCGCATCTGCGGCCAGGCGCTGGGCATCCCCTGGGGCAAGGTGCGGATCATCAAGCCCTACATCGGCGGCGGTTTCGGCAACAAGCAGGATGCGCTGTATGAGCCGCTGTGCGCCTGGCTCACCACCCAGGTGGGCGGCCGCCCGGTGAAGATCGACTGCAGCCGGGAGGAGACCTTTGTCTCCAACCGCGTCCGCCACGCCATCCGCACCCACATCATCTCCTGGGTCCGGCCCGACGGCACCTTTGCCGCCCGGAAGATCGAGACCTTCTCCAACCAGGGCGCCTACGCCTCCCACGGCCACGGCGTCAACGCCAAGGGCGTCAATGCCTTCCCCCAGCTCTATCCCTGCCCCAACATCGAGGGCGATGGATACACGATCTACACCAACCGCCCCTCCGCCGGCGCCATGCGCGGCTACGGCATCCCCCAGGCCATGTGGGCATGCGAGTCCCATATGGACGATATCGCCAAGGTCCTGGGCCGGGATCCGGTGGAGTACCGCCGGCAGGTGGTGATGCCTGTGGGGTTCAAGGATGGGTTCAGCAAGAACGAGAACTACTACGACACCTTCAACCAGGTGATGAGCAAGGGCATGGAGCTCATCGGCTACGAGGAGAAACGCAAGGCGTACGCCAACCAGACCGGCCCGGTCCGCCGGGGCGTCGGCATGGCCCTCTTCTGGTACAACACCGCCGTGTGGCCCATCTCCGTGGAGACCTCCTCCTGCCGCATGGTGCTCAACCAGGACGGCTCCATCCAGGTCCAGACCGGCGAGACCGAGATCGGCCAGGGCTGCGACACCGCCTATGCCCAGATGGCTGCCGACGCGGTGGGCATCCTCTTTGAGAACGTACATATGATCTCCACTCAGGATACTGATATCACCCCCTTCGGCACCGGCGCCTACGCCTCCCGTCAGACCTATATCGGCGGATTCTCCATCCGCCAGACGGGCCAGCTGCTCAAGGAGCGGATTTTGAGCTACGCCACGGAGCTGACCCGCCAGACCCGGTCCAACATCGACCTGATCGACGGGAAGATCGTCCGCATCACCGACGGGCGCGAGTTGATGGATCTGGGCGAGCTGGCCACCACGGCCCTCTACAGCACCACCCACAGCCAGCACATCACCGCCGAGAGCACCTATCAGATCACCAACAACGCCTACTCCTTCGGCTGCACCTTTGCCGAGGTGGAGGTGGACATCCCCATGTGCAAGGTGAAACTGCTGAACATCGTCAACGTTCACGACTGCGGCAGCCTCATCAATCCCCAGCTGGCGGAGGCCCAGGTCCACGGCGGCATGTCCATGGGCATCGGCTACGGCCTCAGCGAGGAGCTGAAGTTTGACGAAAAGACCGGCCGCCCGCTGAACAACAACCTGCTGGACTACAAGCTCTCCACCTTTATGGATCACCCCCACCTCCAGGCCGCCTTTGTGGAGAACCCGGAGCCCACCAGCCCCTATGGCACCAAGGCCCTGGGCGAGCCCCCGGCCTGCAGCCCGGCGCCTGCCATCCGCAATGCGGTTCTCCAGGCCACCGGCGTTGCCATCGACAAGGCGCCCCTGTCGCCCCACATCCTCTTCACCGAGTTTAAGGCAGCGGGCTTACTGTAAGAAGGGAGGAGACCGACAATGTATGATATGAAGGCATTTTACGAAGCCGAGAGCGTGGAGGATGCGGTTCGTCTTCGTTTGGAGCACCCCGAGGCCCAGATCATCGCCGGCGGAACCGACGTGCTGGTCCAGATGCGGGAGGGCAAGCGGGCCGGGAAGGAGCTGATCTCCATCTACGGCATCGACAGCATGCGGGGCATCTCCCTGGACAGCGAGGAGAACATCCGCATCGGCTCTCTCACCAGTTTCAGCCACATCACCAAGGACCCCATCATCCAGAAGTATATCAACGTGCTGGGTGAGGCGGTGGATATGGTGGGCGGCCCCCAGATCCGCAACGCCGGCACCATCGGCGGCAACACCTGCAACGGCGTCACCAGCGCCGATTCCGCCTCCACATTGATGGCGTGGGACGCCATTGTGGAGCTCACCGGCAAGGACGGCGTGCGCCGCCTGCCCATCCAGGAGTTCTACATCTCCGCAGGCAAGGTGGACCTCCACCCCGACGAGATCCAGACCGCCATTCTAATCCCCAAGGCAAGCTATGAAAACTGCTTTGGCCACTACATCAAGTACGCCATGCGCAACGCCATGGATATCGCCACCACCGGCTGCAGCGTCAACGTGGTGCTCAGCGAGGACAAGAAGACCATCGTCCGCGCCCGCATCGCCTACGGCGTGGCCGGCCCTGTCCCCATGCGCGCCCCCAGCGCCGAGGCTGCCGCCAACGGCAAGAGCGTGTCCCAGGAGACGGTGGAGGCCTTTGCCGGCGCGGTGCTCCAGGATATCCATCCCCGGAACTCCTGGCGTGCCAGCAAGGACTTCCGCGAGCACATCGCGGTGGAAATGGCAAAGCGCTGCCTCATTGAATCCTGTAAACTGGCGGGAGGTGTGATTGCATGAGCAAGCAGTTTAAATTGATTAAATGCAACATCAACGGCAAGGACGTGGAGCAGGTGGTTGACGTCCGGGCCAGCCTGACGGATATGCTGCGCAACGATTTCCGCCTGACCAGCGTGAAGAAGGGCTGCGAGGTGGGCGAGTGCGGCGCCTGCAACGTCCTTATCGACGGCGAGTGCTATAACTCCTGCCTGTACCTGGCCGCCTGGGCCGACGGAAAGCACATCCGCACCCTGGAGGGCCTCATGAGCCCTGACGGGGAGCTGAGCGACATCCAGCAGGCCTTTATCGACGAGGCCGCCATCCAGTGCGGATTCTGCACCCCCGGTTTCATCATGACCGCTGTGGAGATTCTGGAGAGCGGGAAGGAGTACACCGACGACGAGCTGCGCAAGCTCCTCTCCGGCCACCTGTGC
>CAJFPI010000258.1 GCA_904398675.1 uncultured Oscillospiraceae bacterium | reverse complement strand
GATCACCTGCCTTTTCAAAATACCGTCTGTAAATCTCGTCCAGATCTCCGCCCCGCTGGCGCAGGGAGAGGATGGTGTACCCGCCGGTGGCCAGCCGCTCCGTCACCTCCCGGCGGATATCCCGGCCGGAGGCCAGGCGAAACCCTTCCTCCCCCAGCTCCGTCAGGGAGGAGACGCCCGGAATGCCCTCCAGGTCGCGGCGCAGCTTTTCGTCCTCCGGCGCGGCCTTCAGCTCCAGGATGAACCGGCCGTCATTTTCCAGCTGCCGGCCCAGGGCCTCAATGGTGCCGCAGGCCACAAGCCGCCCCTGGACGAAGATCCCCACCCGGTCGCAGATCTGCTGGACCTGGTAGAGCTGGTGGGAGGAGATCAGGACCGTCCGCCCGTCCTCTGCCGCCAGGCGCCGGATCAGCGCCACCAGCTCCCGGATGCCTTCCGGGTCGATGCCGAGGGTGGGCTCGTCCAGAATGATCACCTTGGGATCCTTCATCAGCACATCGGCAATGCCCAGGCGCTGTTTCATGCCCCGGGAATAGGTGCCCGCCTTCCGGTCGGCGGCGTAGGTCATTCCCACCCGCTCCAAAAGCTGCTCCGCCCGGCTGGCGCAGACTGCCTCCGTCAGGCCGTTGAGCCGCCCGGTGAAGTGGAGGTTCTCCCGGCCGGTCATGTCCGGGTAGAATCCCACCTGGTCCGGGAGATAACCCACCATGCGCTTGACGGCGATGGGGTCACGGGTACAGTTTTTCCCGTCGATCCAGGCCTCCCCGGCGGAGGGCTCCGTCAGCCCCAGGAGCATCAGGGTAGTGGTGGTCTTCCCCGCCCCGTTGGGACCCAGCAGGCCGAACACCTCCCCCCGCCGGATGGTGAGGTTCAGATCCTGCACCGCCGTCACAGCCCCGTAGCGCTTGCACAGGCCCCGGGTCTCAATCATGGTATCCGTCCCCATGGCCTACCGCCTCCCATATTTCTTGAACACATACCAGAGCCCTGCGGCCGCCGCAGCAATGAGGAGGATCCCCACCACGCCCCAGATGGTCTCCGTCTTCACCGTGACGCGGAACTCCACGCTGTCGCTGGCGTCCCCGTTGGACACGCTGATGACGGAGGCGTAGTCGCCGCTCATGGCGCTCTCCGAGGGTGTCAGGGTCATGGTCACCTCCACAGTGGCCCCCGCCTCCAGCACATCGATGGTGGACTGGGAGAACTCTGCTGTCCACTCATCCGGCAGGGAGGAGGTCAGGTTGATATTCTGAAGGTCCACATTGCCGCTGTTTGTAACGCTGAGGGTGACGTCGGTACCCCGGTTGGCGGTGGCGTCAAAGCTGAGAAGGCCGCTGGGTGTGCTGAGCTCCAGGGCATAGGTGCCGGTGATGGTGACAGAGAGGTCTGCCGAAAGGTTCTCCGAGCCGGAGATGGCGGAGATGGGGATGTCGTATTCCCCCGCATCCACGCTGGCCGGCGGCGTCACGGTAACGGTAAGCCCCTGGCTGCTCCGGGCGGGGACCGTAATGGCGGCCACCTGGGTGCTCTCCCCGCTGGGCTCGAAGGTAGCGGTCCAGCCGTCCGGGGTGTTGGCGGAGAGGCTGTAGGTCTGCTCGGAGGCGGTGTTGTTCTGCACCGTGACGCTGAAACTGAAGGTAGTGTCGGAGGAGCCCTCCTGCTGGGCGTACTCCGCGGACAGGGCGCTGCTGCCCAGCTCCGCCGCCGTGACCTCCAGAGTCAGCGTCAGCGTGGATGTTCCGCCGCTGCCGGAGGCCCGGAGGACCACCTCGTATGTACCATCCGCCGCATCATCAGGGATGGAGAGCTCATAGGTGACGCTGCCGACGCTGTCCCCCTCTCCCACATAGACGCTGCTGATCTCACTGCCGTTGCCGGAGAAATAGCCCTCCCAGCCGTCCGGCAGCTCCACCTCGGAGAGGGCGGCGGTAAACCCGGAGCCGCTGTCGTTGGAAAAATCCAGGGCAAAGGACAGCTCGTCCCCGGCCCCCACGGACATGCCGGGATAGGCGGTGCTCATGGAAAACCCCGCGGCGGAGGCCGGGACAACGGCCAGCCCCATCAGAAACGACAGGGTCAGCGCTGTCAGCAAGAGGCGTTTCAGCGGCCTTCTGCCGCCTGCAGCAGTTGGATGTAGCATAGCAATAACTCCTTTTCGTGAAATTGGCCCAGGGAGGCGTCTCCTCCGGGCCGCTCTAGCTATACCATAGCCGCCGCCACTTAAGCTGTACTGAAAAAAGCCCTGGTTTTTGTTAAATTTTTATGAATTTTTGCTGCAATTATCTACCGTTTGCCGTCAATAAATACAAAAAAGAGCAGCGTAGTATACCGCGCTGCTCTCCTGTCATTTTTTTGTCCCCCCCTGCCACAGCGGCAGGCGGATGCAGAAGGTGTTTTTCCCGCCGCCGCTTTCCGCCCAGATGCGGCCGCCGTGCTCCCGGACGATCCCGGCGGCAATAGCCAGCCCCAGGCCGTAGCTCCCGCTGTCGGTCCGGGCCGCATCCGCGCGGTAAAACCGCTGGAAGACCTTTTTGCACTGCTCCTTGCTGAGAGGCTCCCCCTCGTTGGAAACCCGGAGCAGACAGCAGCGCCCCTTCTCCTCCCGCTGCAGGGACACAGAGACTGCGCCGCCGGGCCGGGCATATTTGCTGGCGTT
>CAJFPI010000257.1 GCA_904398675.1 uncultured Oscillospiraceae bacterium | reverse complement strand
GGAGTCGTAGACCTTCTCCATCTGGTCAGAGTCCATATCGATATCGTCCAGGACCTCCAGCATCTCCGTGGCGTCCACCTTGCCCCGTTTCTTGCCCCGGGCAAAGAGGTCCATCAGCTTTTCATTGCTCTGGAGGATTGCAGCGATGGGCAGTGTGGCCACCAGGCGCTCGTCCAGTTTCTGCAGGGGCTTTTTCTCCCCCTCGCCGTTTTTCTCCCGGCGGGCGCTGCGCTTGACCGGCTTGATGTCCAGCTCGGGCAGCTCCTCCAGAGGGACGTCCTCCACCAGATCGTTAACGTCCACATGCTCAAAATCTTTGTTCATTGTTGCTTTCCTCCGTAACCCTTTTTTATCTTTGCTTTCTCCTGTGCCGCCAGCAGCGGATCGATTGTCTCTGTGCCGCTGCGCTTTTGCCAGGAGCCGTGGATCACCGCTATGTAATCCGAGAGCGCCTGACGGCTGTTTTGCAGGGACTCCGGCCTCTGGAGAAGATCGGTGAGATGGCTCATCTCCTCCGCCGTCAGGACACCGGCCAGAGCATTGATGCTGGTGGTGAGACCAGCGCTGTGGTCCTCTGATAGAATTTGGTAGATTTTACCCAGCAGCGGGGAAGAAAATTCCTCCGCCCTCAGCTGGGCGCAGAGGGGGAAGAGGGTGTCGTCCCGGGTGAGCAGGCGGATCACGCCCTCCTCCGCCATGGCGGAGTGGATATCGCTGTAGCGGATGGAGCGGTCCTGGGGCTGCAAAGCCGCCGCCGGATTCATCTCCCTCCGCCGCTGTTCCCGCCGCGCCTTCCCCTGGCGGCGCTTGGCAGCGCGCTGGACCTCCAGCTGCAGCGCCTCCTTGGAAAAGCCGGCCTTCTCCGCGGCCCGGCCGGTGTAGATCTCCCGCTCCACCGCGTTGTCAAGACCGGCGATGAGGCCGCTGATCTCCTCGGCGAAGGCCACCCGCTGCTCGTCATCCCCCAGGTCATACTTGGCGGCCACTGCCTCCAGCTGATACTCCACATGGTTCTCACTGCCGCCCAGCAGCCGCTCAAAGGCGGCGGGCCCCCGGCTTTTGATAAAGTCGTCCACATCCTGCTTGACCGGCTGGCCGTCCACTATTCGGTTGGGGAGGTTCAGGACCTTTACGGTAAACTCGGAGTTGTTCAAAAGGTCGATGGCCTTCTGGGTGGCGGCCCTGCCGGCATTGTCGTTGTCGTAGCAGAGGACCAGCTCCTTGGTGTAGCGGCTGAGGAGCCGGGTCTGCTCGGTGGTGAGGGCCGTCCCCATGGAGGCCACGGCGTTGTCAAACCCCGCCTGGTGGAGGGTGATCACGTCGATATTTCCCTCGCAGAGGATGATGTTGGGACGCTTGCTCTTCTTGGCCCGGTTGAGCCCGTAGAGCACCCGGCGCTTGCTGTAGACCATGGTCTCCTGGGTGTTGACGTATTTCGGCTCCCCGCCGTCCAGCACCCGCCCGCCAAAGGCCACCACATCCCCGCGGACATCGATGATGGGGAACATCAGGCGGTTGCGGAACTTGTCGTAGAGCCGTCCCTTGCTGTTCTGGATCACAAGGCCCGCCGCCAGCAGCTCCGCCTTGGTATACCCGGCGGCCAGCATGGCGTTTAAAAGGCTGTCCCACTGGTCCAGCGAGGCGCCCAAGCCGAAATCCATGGCGGTTTTCCGGGAGATCTTCCGTTTCACAAGATAAGCGGCTGCCGCCGCCCCCTCCGGTTTCTGCAGATTTTGGTAATAGAACCGGGCCGCGTCCCGGTTGAGCTGCAGCAGGCGCTGCCGCCGCCGGCCGCTCTCCCGGTCCCCGTCGTCCTCCGGCACCTCCATGTTGGCCCGGCGGGCCAGGAACCGCACCGCGTCGGGGTAGGAGAGATTCTCCTCCTCCATAATGAAGTTGATGACGCCGCCGCCTTTTTTGCAGCCAAAGCAGTGGTAGATCTGTTTTTCCCGGGAGACGGAAAAGGAGGGGGTCTTTTCGTTATGGAAGGGGCAGAGGCCGAAGTAGTTGCCGCCCTTCTTGGTGAGGTGGACATAGGAGGAGACCACATCGTAAATATCGCTCCGGGCGATCAGCTCGTCCAAAAATTCTCTGGGGAATGCCACGCCCCCGTTCACCTCCCATCCGCCTGGCTTTTTGCAACTGCTATAATATACGCTATAAAATCGAAAATCCCTCTTTTTTTCGGAAAAGTTTTGAAAAAGGGTCACGTTTGGGGAAGAGGCCAAAAGATGGGAGGGAGGTGGTCGGGAAATCCGTCACAATGACGAAGAGAGCCGGGGCGCGGGCAAAAGCTGCATGTGCTGGAAGGCATCCACATATTACCCGATTTATGTTTGATAAATTGTACTATATTATCCAAAAATAGAACAATTTAAACGAAAAAGTTTAGAAAAATCTATTGAAAATCGACGAAGATCTGTTACAATGGGCCTGCGTTGGGAGAGCGGGCGGCCTCGCCGGTTCTCCCGGATACAGCAAATTGAGGAGGAACTTCTATGAATAAAAACCTGCAGAACACTCTCTCCGTGCTGGTGGGCGCATCCGTGGCCGCCGGCGTAGGGACGGGGAGCGTGTCAGCAGCCTTTCACGATACAGAGGGCCACTGGGGGGCTGCGGCCATCGACCGCTGGAGCCAGTACGGCGTGGTCAGCGGCTATGAGAACGGCGCCTTCCAGCCCGACGGGTCCATGACCCGGGCGGAGGTGGCCACTGTGCTTTCCAATCTTCTGAACCTGAGCAAAAAGGCGGATATCAGCCGTTTCACCGATGTGGATGCCGACGCCTGGTACGCCGACGCCATTGCCAAGTGCGTGGCAGCGGGCATCCTGAACGGGATCGGGAACAATACCATGGCCCCGGAGGCCGCCATCTCCCGCCAGCAGGTGTTCGTTATGTTTGCCCGGGCCGTGGGCCTGGAGCCGGTAGCCGGCACGGCCCGCTCCTTTACCGACAGCGGAGAGATCTCCTCCTGGGCGGCGGGGTACATCAACGCTCTGGTGGAGCGGGGCATCGTCAGCGGCGTGGGAGACGGACGGCTGGCGCCGCTGTCGGTCATCAACCGGGCCAGCGCCATGACGATTTTGGATAAGGCCATCGGCACCTACGCCAAAGAGGACGGAGCCGACGTATCCATCAGCGGTGAGGACGGCCGCATGGTCCTTGTGGTGGCCGAGGATGTGACGGTTACCGGAGAAGTGGATCGCCTGGTGGTCTCCGGCGGCAGCAGCTCTGTTGTGGTCAGCGATGCCAAGGTGAGCGAGGTGGCTGTCCTCTCCGAGGGCAGCAGCATCTCCGTCTCCGGCGCCAGCCAGGTGGGCAGCATCGACATCCTGGCCGGTGCGGGCGGCGCCTCTGTCGCAGTGGAGAAGGATGCGGCGGTGGAGAGCGTGAAGTCTGCCGCGGACCACGTCTCCGTCTCCGGCGAGGGCAGGGTGGACAGCGCCTGGATCACCGGCAACAACAATGCCATTGACACCAGCGGCACCAAGGTGGAGGCCGCCGAGGGCACCACCGGCAACACTGCCGGAGGCCGTCCGGTCCAGGGCGGCGGTCAGGAGGAGCCGGAGCGGGAGGAGGCCGTCCTCACCGCCAGCATCGGCCAGCAGGTATTCCCGGTGGGGGTTCCCACAGAGTTTACCGTGACCACCACAGCCCATGATGACGCCGGCGAGCTGGTGCGGGGGTTTTTTACCCTCAGCGACAGCGAGGCCATCGAAAAGCTGGAGTACTTTGAGACCCAGGACGGCCGGTGGTACGAGCTGGAGGGTGCCTTTGGTCCGGAGAGCGGTTTCCCTGTGGCGGATCTCACCAGCCGTTTCCGCGTCACCTTCGGGAAGGCCGGGAGCTTTGACCTGCGCATCGAGCTGCGCCGGGTTGCCGATGATGCGGTAGTCTGCGCCGCCGAGGGGAAGGCGGAGGCTGTGGCGCTCGGCGAGGACACCGCCGCTGTGGGCTCCCAGGAGGCGTTTCGCGCCGCTGTGGCGACGGGGAAGGACATCCTGCTGACCAACAGCTTTACCGCTGACACGCTGCTGGTGGTGGACCAGGCGGTGACAGTGGACGGCAACGGCTTTGCCATCACCAGCACCAACAGCGCCAATGGCGGCGCCGGCGGCGGCATCCTGGTGGCGGCCCCCGCCGCGCTGCAGGACCTGAAGGTGGTGGGACCCAACACCAATGCCCAGGGCTGGGACAGCGGCCAGTACGGCATCAAGCTCTACGATGCGGAGGGCGTGACCCTGGAGAACATCACGGTGGAGGGGGCCAACGCCGGCATCCTGGTGAACAGCGCCAGCGCCGCACTGAAGGGGACCATCACCCTCAGCGGCAACGAGTTCGGCGGCATCGAGGTGTCCAAGGGCGGCGAGCTGGAGAAGGCCGGCAGCCTGGATCTCACCGGCGCGGTGCTGGTGAACAGCAGCGAAAGCCTGGAGAGTCCCACGCTGTGGATCGACGGCAACGAAAATGGCGGCGCCATCACCGGCGGTGACCACCTCTTTGCCATCGCCGCCGGCGATACCAAGACCCACTACTATTTAAATAACTTCGTGGGGGAGGCGATTGCCGCCGCAGGGGATTATGTCTATGACGACGGCTATGCCTACCGCGGGACCTTCCGGCAGGAGAGCGAGGGCAAGTCCGTTGCCATCTCCGCAATCTACACCGCTGCCGCAGCGGCGGGGGACGAGGGCAGGGCCGTGATGCACGACATGGCCCGCTTTCTGGGGGCGCTGCACCGCCAGAACGGCGGCAGAACCATCCGGCGCATCGTCTTTGACGGCGTGACCTATACCTGGAACCAGGAGGGGGCGCTGCTGGGCTCCAACTGGGAGAACGAGGGGGAGACGCTGGTCAGCGCCATCGTGAAGAAGGCGCTGGGCGGTGAGAGCTCCTTCCAGCTGGCGGTGGAGGATCTCACTGTGACGCTCAGCTATACAGTCTCTGGTTAACGCAGGTTTTACAAAGAAAATACATGGAAAAGCGGGCGGGCGGCCTTGAGAGCCGCCTGCCCGCCATTTTGCACGGGAATGACGGGAAATCACCGTTCCCAACGGAAGAGTTTGTCAAAGAAGCCCAAAGAGATTGGCAAAGAAAGGGTTGACGGCGGCGATGCGTTTGTGCTATAATTCGAACTTGCGTAGAAGTTTTTCTGCGAATTTTGGTGCGTCAAAAACGGAGGAAAATCCCGTGCCGCGTGAGTTTTTGAACCAGCCAAAGGTGGTGGGCGTCAAGCAGTCCCGCCGGGCCATTCGGGAGGGGAGGGCCGTCCGTGTCCTCCTGGCCGCCGACGCAGACCCCGCCATTACAGCCCCGCTGGCCGCCCTGTGCGGCGAGCAGAATATCCCGGCTGACAGCTCCTTTACCATGGAGGAACTGGGCCGAGCCGCCGGGATCCAGGTGGGCGCCGCCGCGGTGGCGGTGCTGCGCTAGTAGAAATCTTTTGGTTTTTGCGGGATATTTTTCTGTATCCTGTCAAAAATATAGGGGCATGCGCCCCGAAAACTTTTTAGAAAGGAGAAAACTATGCCTACTTTTAATCAGTTGGTCCGCAAGGGTAGAGATCAGGTCACCTACAAGTCCAACAGCCCCGCCATGCAGCACGGTCTGAACACCCTGAAGAACAAGGAGACAAACCTGCCTTCTCCCCAGAAACGCGGCGTCTGCACCGCTGTTCGTACTTCTACCCCCAAAAAGCCCAACTCCGCACTGCGTAAGATCGCTCGTGTGCGCCTGACCAACGGCTACGAGGTCACCGCCTATATTCCCGGCGTGGGCCACAGCCTGCAGGAGCACTCCGTGGTCATGATCCGCGGCGGCCGTGTGAAGGACCTGCCTGGCGTGCGTTACCACAT
>CAJFPI010000256.1 GCA_904398675.1 uncultured Oscillospiraceae bacterium | reverse complement strand
TCGACATGCTGGTGGCCGGCGTCGGCACCGGAGGAACTCTCTCGGGGGCGGGGCGGTATCTCAAGGAGCAGAACCCGGCAGTGCAGCTGGTTGCGGTGGAGCCGGCGGCCTCGCCGCTGCTCTCCGGGGGAAAGGCGGGTCCCCATGGCCTCCAGGGCATTGGGGCGAACTTTGTGCCGGAAAATTTTGACCGCTCTCTGTGCGACAGAATCGTAACTGTCCGGGAGGAGGAGGCCTACGCCGCCGCCCGGGCCCTGGCCCGGCAGGAGGGGGTCCTTGTGGGGATCACATCCGGCGCGGCGCTGCATGCGGCCATGTCTCTGGCGAAGGAACCCGAAAATGCGGGGAAGCAGATCGTGGCGATCCTGCCGGACACAGGGGACCGCTATCTCTCCACACCGCTGTTTGGAGAATAGAAAGACGCGCCGCAGCCAATTAGGCTGCGGCGCATTTTCTGTTCCGGACGGCTCGATTCTACTGCGCGGTTTCTTGCGCGGCGCTCTCCAGCACATACCCCACGCCGCGGACGCAGTGGATGGCCACGTCGGCGGAGAGGTTGGTGAGCTTGCGCCGGAGATAGGCGATGTTGGTCCACACCACGTTGATCTCCGCCGCCGCATCCCAGCCCCATACCCGCTCCATCAGCTGCTCGGAGGAGAAGATGCTGCCGGGATTGCGCATCAGAAGCTCCATGAGCTGAAACTCCTTGTTGCCGAGCCGGGTATATTTTCCGGGCGTTGCCAGCTGGTAGGAGGCCGTACACAGGGAGAGATTTCCCAGAGTGAGGGTGTCAGGGAAATACACCCCTCCCCGGCGCAGCAGCGCCTTCACCCTGGCCATCAGCTCCGTGCTGGCCACAGGCTTTAGGATTACGTCGTCGGCTCCTGCCTCCAGCGCAGCCACCCGGTCCTCCAGCCGCTGGGAGGAGGAGAGGAGCAGGACCGGCGTGGGGAGGCAGCGCTCCCGCAGGCGGGCAATGAACCGCGGCGTTTCGTCCCGCGCCTGATCCGTGTCCCAGATGATGCCGTCATAGTTGCCGGTAACGGCATAGTCCCATGCCGCATCGCCGCCGGCCACTGTGTCGGCCGCATATTTTGCGTGCTCCAGCAGATGTTTCAGCGGCTGCGCCGTTTCCGGCGAGGCCGCGA
Organism: uncultured Oscillospiraceae bacterium; assembly: GCA_904398675.1. Lineage (GTDB taxonomy): Bacteria > Bacillota > Clostridia > Oscillospirales > Oscillospiraceae > CAJFPI01. The sequence continues at coordinate 1,736 of CAJFPI010000256.1, read as the reverse complement.
TCACTAAAAGTCTCATTTCGGTACCTCCTATTTGGAACCAGGGTGCAAACCAGGAAGGCCCTCCCGAAAACCACCAGACAACACACAGGACCGCCCTCCCCGGATCCGGAGAGGATTGGATCCAGTGTAGCAGGGATGAAGGAGGGAATCCTAAACAAATTTTGAATTTTGTATCAACAACTCGGCTGGACTGAAACGGGGCCGAGAGGCAAGATTGTGAACAAATCGCGAATTTTAAGCACTTTTCAACCCATTTTAAGGAAACTGCGGTAAACTAACCTTAAACCCTGAAACGACAGCAAGGAGGAGGATCAAAATGAAACTGTTGGTAGTAGAGGATGAGAGGCGCCTGGCAAATTCGATTGCGGATCTCCTGCGGACCCATGGGTTCGAGGTGGACGTGGCTTATGACGGCCCGACGGGGTATGACTATGCAGCCAGCGGGGTCTATGATTTGATGATCCTTGATGTGATGCTGCCTGGGGAAAATGGCTTTGATGTGGCGCGGAGGCTGCGGTCGGAGCGCAACGGCACGCCGATTCTGATGCTCACCGCCCGGTCGGAGACAGCTGACCGGATCGCGGGCCTGGACGCTGGTGCGGACTATTACCTGACAAAGCCCTTTGACACCGGGGAGCTTTTGGCATGCGTGCGGGCGCTGCTGCGGCGGCAGGGGGAGCAGGTGGAGGTGCTCTCCTTTGGCGACACCGCCCTGGATCTTTCCACCTGCACCCTCTCCTGCGGGGCGGACAGCGTGCGCCTGAGCAACCGGGAGTTCGACATCATGCGGATCCTGATGGGCGCCCAGCACCGCAATGTGCCCAAGGAGTCTATCCTGACCAAGGTGTGGGGGTATGACTCCAATGCCGATGAAAACCATGTGGAGGTCTATGTCTCCTTCCTCAGGAAAAAACTCAGCAGCATTGGCTCCCATGTGCGGATTGTAGCCATCCGGCGCCAGGGCTACCACCTGGAGGCGGAGGAGGTATGATCCGCCGGCTCCGCATCAAATTTGTCTGCATCAATATGGCGATTGTCCTGGTGATGCTCTGCGCCATTGTAGCCACCATTTTCCTTCTGACCCGGCGCAACCTTGCAACGGCCAGCGTGGATTTCATGAAGGAGGTTGCTGCCAAGCCGCTGGAGAACTGGGGGCCGGCCCTCCGGGGGGACGATGGCCAAGGCTCCCATCTGCGCCTGCCGTTCTGGGTGCTGGAGGTGGACCGTGAGGGAGAAATCCGGCTGGTGCGGGGGCAGCAGGAGGAAGAGGACGACCTCTTTGCGCTGGCCCGGCTGGCGCAGGAAAAAGGGGGGGATACCGGCATCCTGTCGGATTATCACCTCCGTTACTGCCGCATCCCTGACGGAGGGGGGCAGCGGGTGGTCCTTGTGGATATCTCCAGTGAAACCTCGGCAATACAGAATATCATGCGCAACTGCCTGGTGATCGCGGGCATCAGCCTGGCTGCCTTTTTCTGCATCAGCGTGGCCCTGGCGCATTGGGCGGTGCGGCCGGTGGAAGAGGCGTGGCGGGAGCAGCGCCGCTTTGTGGCGGACGCGTCCCACGAGCTGAAAACGCCGCTGACGGTGATCCTGGCCAATGCGGAGATGATGGAGAGCAGCGGCTGCCAGGGCATACAGACCGCCCAGCGGGTGGAGCATATCGCAGAGGAATCCCGCCAGATGCGGGATCTGGTGGAGCAGCTTTTGGAGCTGGCCCGGACCGACAGCGGCAT
>CAJFPI010000255.1 GCA_904398675.1 uncultured Oscillospiraceae bacterium | reverse complement strand
GCCCCAAGCACAAGCCGGTGAGTTTTATCTTTGTGGGCAGCACGGGTGTGGGCAAGACGGAGCTGGTCAAGCAGTTGGCTGACGACCTCTTTAACGCCCCGGAGAGCCTGATCCGTCTGGATATGTCGGAGTTTATGGAGAAACATTCCGTCTCCCGCATCATCGGCTCGCCCCCGGGCTATGTGGGCTACGACGAGGCCGGGCAGCTCACCGAGAAGATCCGCCGCAAGCCCTACAGCGTGATCCTCTTCGACGAGATCGAGAAGGCCCATCCCGACGTGCTGAACGTGCTGCTGCAGATCCTGGACGACGGGCAGATCACCGACGCCCACGGCCGTAAGGTGAACTTTGAGAACACCGTCATCGTCATGACCTCCAACGCCGGCAGCGACCGCAAGGAGGGCAGCGTGGGCTTTAACCGCACGGTGAACGAGCAGGGCAAGGAGCGGGCCATGAAGGCGCTGCAGCAGTTTCTGCGTCCGGAGTTTATCAACCGGGTGGATGAGATCATCTACTTCAACAAGCTCACCGAGGAGAACTTCTCCGCCATTGCCCGGATCATGCTGGACGAGCTGCGGGATTCCCTGAGAGAGAAAGGCTTTACCTTCCACTACGAGGACAGCCTTGTGGATTACCTGGTGCAGAAGTCCTACTCCATGACCTACGGCGCCAGAAACCTCCGCCGGACGATCCAGAAGGAGGTGGAGGACGAGCTGGCTACCCGGATCATCGACAGCTACGAGCACCCCATCAGCCAGATCCGCGCCGCCGCAGAGGACGGTCATATCGTATTGCAGACGCTGTAAAAGGCGCCTGGGAGGGAGGAGAGAGCCATGCTGTTTCGGAAGGATATAGAGCCCTGCTGTGCCTACTGCAAGCGGGGCACGCCGGTCAGTGAAACCGAGGTTATGTGCATGAAAAAGGGGGTGGTGGCGGCGGATGGCAATTGCCGCGCCTTCCGCTACGATCCACTGAAACGGGTCCCGCCCCGGCCGATAAAGCTGAACACCGACCAGCTGAGCGAGGAGGACTTCTCCCTGTAAATAAGGAAGGGACGCTGCCGGATCATTCCGGCAGCGTCCCTTTATTGCCCTGTTCTTCAGCGCTTTGGGCCGGGGATGGGGGTTCCTGGGGCGTTTGTTTCGGCTGTTCCCGATAGTCCTCGTGCAGTGCCTCCAGCACTCTTGTATAGATCCGCTCAGCGTGCTGCTGGAAGTTGCGCTGCAGCCGCCGGCCCGTCCGCTCCTGGGTGACAAGCAGATCCAGGCGCATCACGCTGTCCAGCTCGTCGCTGAGGGACAGGGTGAGGGTGTAGCCGCCGCCGGAGCGGGGCTTGAGATCGGAGGTGACAAGGGTGCTGCGCCGGAGCTTGTGGTTATAGAGGTCTACCTCCTTGTCCGCCTGACGGCGGACTGTGTAGGGGAGGGTGGACTCACAGGCGCGGATGTTGTCCTGTCCCTTCTGGGTGATGGCGTACCGGTCCTGGTGCAGGGACAGATGCTCTGTCCGCACCAGATCGGCCAGGCACTCGGCAAAGACAAAGTAGTCCACGCCCTTGTCCACCATGGACAGCTCCTGGAACGCGTCAAAGCCCGCCGGCTCGATGAGCCGGTCGGCAATATATAAAATCAGCAGCTTGACCTCCAGCTTATCCTGGATGAATCCGGCAAATTCTCCCACGGGGCACTCTCCTCCTTGTCCAGACTCTGCTGTTATTATATCGTTTTTGACGCGTTTTGTATAGGGCAATTTTTCACCTCCCGGAACCGGCGGCATACACTGGATTGAAAGGGCTGCCTTTCAAGTTACTTACCAGGAGGTTATCCCAATGGCTGAGAAAGCGAATCCCGGCCCCATCAGCGCCAGCAGCTGCGGCGATGCCCGTGAGGCCGTTTGTATCCATACCAAAAAGATCTATGATTCATGCCGTGAATAGCACAGAGCGGATTAGAGGATTTTGCTATTAAAAAAATCTGGGATCCAGGACGACGTCCAGTGAGAAGTCGGCGGGCTTTGTCTTTTTCTTTTTTGTGTAGCGGATCACGCTGACAACCGAATACAGCAGTTCCTTCTTTGCCGCCAGGGAGGAGGTGCCGTACCGCTCCAGCACCGTACGCAGCCGCTCCAGCTGCGCACGCTTGTCACGGCCTAGCGCGGAGCGGATCTCCTCTTGAAGGGCGGCAATATGCGCCTGCAGACTGGTCTCGTCTTTGTTCAGGATCTCCATACGCTGGGCAAAGACCTCGCGGGTGTAGACACCGTCCTCCAGCAGGGAATAGAGGCGATCCCGGCGGCTGGAAAGCCGCGCCAGCTGCTCCTGGGCCCGCCGCAGCGCCGTCTCCAGCCGGGTGGTGTCCGGCGGTGACTGCTGCTGCATGCTGAGCTCCAGCCCCCTGGCCATCTCCTGCAGCTGCAGCAGGACAGACTGTTCCACCAGCTCAAATTTTGCCCCCGCCGAGCAGCCGGGGGTGGGGCAGAGCAGGTAAGGGACGCCTTTGTTTTTTCCTTGCATGTTCATCAGACGCCCGCATTGACTGCAGCGCACCAGGCCAGCCAGGGGGCTTGCCACATGCTTGTTATCCACATAGAAATACCGGCTGCGCCGCCGCTCCTGCACGGCCTCCCACAGCCTGTCGTCAATAATGGCCGGGTGCCTTCCGTCGATGATCTGCCACCGGTCGGCGCTGTTATAGACCACCCGCTTTTTCCGCTGCTCCCCCACCCCTGTCTTAACGGTGTTGGTCCGGTCCCAGCGGATCTTCCCAATATAGACCGGATTGTCCAGGATCAGCCGGATGGTGTTCCGGTTGAACCGGCTGCCCCGGCGGCCGTGGACCCCCAGGGCGTTGACCGCCCGTTCGATTAGGGTGCAGCCGCTGCCGTCCCGGTACATCTCAAAGATCATGCGGACGATCTCCGCCTCCTCCGGTACGACCTCCAGCGTCGGAGTCTTGTCCACGGTGGCCTTCCGGTACCCGAAGGGGGCGTTGGCCAGATAGGCCCCGCTTTGTACGGACTGGAGCACACCCCGCCGCAGCCGCTTAGTGATCATGCGGTACTCGCTGCGGCTCAAAAATGTCTGCATCTCGGCGGCCTCCTGGTCCATGTCCCGGGTGAGGTCATAGATGCGCTCCGGTGTGACGATCAGCGTCCGGGACTGCTGGAAGGTGTCCAGGATGATCCCCTGGTCATACATGCCGCCCCTGCCCAGCCGCTGCATATCCATGCACAAAACCGCCTTGTATCGCCCGGCGGAGACAGCCTCCAGCAGCCGCAGCATCTGCGGGCGGGCAAAGAGGCTTTCGCCGGAAACCACCTCCTCATAGATGTCCTCCTCGCGGACGAGAAAACCGTGCTGCTGGGCGTAGGCGAGCAGGGCGGTGCGGTGGCGCTCCAGAGTCTCCTCCAGGCCCATATGCTCCTCCGTCCGGGATTTTCGGAGATAGAGGGAGCTGGGCACCAGGCGTCCGCTTTGGCGATATTCCCGCAGCTCTTCAAGGTTCAACAGACCACCTCCTCGATCATTTTTTGACGAAAGAAAACGAATGTTCTACTATTTTGATGGGAAGATGCCGCCCGCAAGGGGCGGCTTTTTTTGTGTCCAAGTCGGACACCGCTACTGCGCCTTTTTCAGCTCTGCGATATCCCGGGAGTGGGTACGGATTACTTCCTTCAGCAGGGCGACGTCGTCCTCCAGGGCCTCCACCCGCCCCTTGGGGGCCAGGGTCTCCCGCAGATTCTCCTGTCCCTCATACAGCGCCTCCAGCCGGGGCAGGACGATGTTCTCCTGGGTCACGGCCACCTTGGTCAGCGTGGCCTGCATCTCGGACATACTGGCCTGCATCTCGGCCATGCTGCCCTGCATCTCGGCCATGCTGCCCTGCATCTCGGCCTGGTTCCCTTCCAGCGCGTCCAGGCGGCTGCTGATCTGGCCTAGTAGCTCTAAAATCTTTTCTTCGTTGTTCATACATTTCTCCTTTCGGGGGCGGATCGGAGCCATGGATTAATCAATATTCCGGTTTACCCCATAGTAAATCCGGCCGGATGCCAGGATCTTGCGGTATCCGCAGCCGAGGGCCGTGGAAGGATCCGGGTGGACGCAGCGCTTAGCATCGCTGCACTCCAGGTAGCGGGAGCAGCAGTCCCAGCTCTTGGGGATGCGGTTGATGGCATCCCGCAGCACATCGGCGATGATCTCCCTGTGCTGGACCATCTCGCTGCTCTTGCATTTTATCCGCCAAAAATCGCCGACAGCGGCCTGTTTCTCCGGGGGAGCCAGCTGCAAGACTGTGGGGCGGGAGGACAGCGGGACCTCTATGTAGTGGACAGACCCCCGCAGGCGAAGGCGGAAGGCCAAGGTGGTGTCATAATAGACAGAGCTGTAGTTTGTCAGCGGCTTGAACCGGACCTTTGCCGGGTCCGCGCCCATGGCCTCTGCCGCAGATCTCAGCATAGGGGCGATCTCATCGTAAACGGCCTGCTCTTTTGCGCTGGCCTCTTCAAATCCGGACAGCGCGATCTGGTCACTCATTGCAAAGTCAGCTCCTTTTCTTCCTCGGCGGGGGCAGGGGGTTCTTTTTTGAGGAGTGCCAGGAACTCCGCCTCCTGGATCACGTTGACATGGCCCTTTCCAGACCGGTTCAGCTCCAGGGCGGTCTCCTGTTTCGTACTCATGCCGTCCTCGCCTACAAGGTCCGGGTCCTGCCGGCCCACCACGAGATAGTTTGTATTGCGGGATATATTATTCTTAAGAATCGCTCCTACATCTGCAGCCATCTGCATAGCTGTACGCCGTTCCATGGATAATTCCCCTGTAAAAACAATGGTTTTCCCATATAAAGGATGTGTATGGTCCATATCTGTGTTTGTCGGCTGAATGTCAGAGAGTTTAATATTTGCCTCTTTTTTTAGAGGCCTTGCTTTTTCAATGGAAAATATCGCCCTTTCGGAGGGGGGCAGTTTCTCCATAGAGGAGAGGCAGATCTCAAAAAGCTGGTGGGTACACCGTGCATCATCCAGCGCCCGATGGGTCTGGCAAGCGGCAATTGAGAAGTGGTCCACCAGGGTGCAAAGCTTATGATTTTCCATTTCCGGGAACAACAGCTTGGACAGGGACAGCGTGTCGACAAAGCGCTGCGGGGCTGTTATCCCATTTTTCCTGTAGGCAGCGCGCAGGAATCCAATGTCGAAGGACGCATTATGTGCGACGATGAGATGATCCCCAATGAAGTCATACATCTGCTGGGCAATGTCCTCTATTTTGGGCGCATTCTGCAGCTGCGCGTCTGTAATCCCTGTAATTTGCGTAATCTGGGGGGAGAGGGGAGTTTCGGGGTCGACAAATGTGGAGAAAGTGTCAATTTCCTCCTTTCCGACACATTTTACCATACCGACCTCAATAATTTTGTCTTTGGAAGAGGAGAGACCAGTGGTCTCAAAATCCAGGACAACGTACTTCAGCCGCGCATTTTTGGGGATCGATTGTGTATATGCATGGATCACTGCCTGCCAACTGGAGTCTGCCATACGAGATCCCTCCTGTCAGAATTTCCCACGGAGCTCGACCACCCGCCCAATGATGGTGACGGGAGTTGTTATAATCTCTGCATTGCTGTAAAATTTAACATCATAAGCCGGGTTGTTGGGGATCAACGAGATCCCGCCCGGCTCTTTTTTTATGCGTTTCACCGTCGCACTGTCCCCGTTGACAAGGACAACCGCTGTGTCGCCGGTGTTGACATCCTCCTGTTTGCGGACGATGACCACGTCCCCCTCACGGATGCGCGGCTCCATGCTGCTGCCTTTGACCCGCAAGCCGAAAAACTCCCCGGTGGCAGCCATTGCCTGGTCAATTTCTTCATAATCCACAATATTTTCGATGGCGTCGATTGGAATGCCGGCGGCAACGTCTCCAAGGACAGGGATCACAACGCCCCCTGCTGCCGGCGCCTCTGTTTCTGCATGATCAGTGTCCTTCAGGTCTGTGCCAAGAAGGTAATTGATCGTCACCCCATATAACTCGCTCAACCTGGAGAGCATTTGACTGCTGGGAACGGTAGCGCCTCTCTCCCATTGGCTGACTGCTGTCTGATTTACAAAAAGCACGTCGGCCAAGTCCTTTTGTGTTTTGTAGCCATGGAGGAGACGCAGCTCTTTTAGTCGGTTCACTCACTTCACCCCTGTGTCTATAATAGTAGATATACTACTTTTTTGCAAGGGAGATTTTAATAATAGTAGAATTACTACTTGACAAAGAAAAGAGGAACTACTATAATGCAATCATAGTAGTTAAACTACTTGATGAAAGGGGTACGCAAATGGAAAACCTGAAAATCCTCCGCATGACGCGAGGATTGACGCAAGCGGAACTAGCCAGTGAAGTCGGTGTGACGCAGTCTCTTGTGGCCCAGTGGGAACGCGGGGCCAGCATGCCAGGTGCTGCTAAGCTGCCCCTGCTGGCGGAGATCCTGCACTGCACCATCGACGATCTGTTCCGCCAGCCGGAGCAGGGGCAGGAAGGGGGGTGAGGGGCGATGGAGCCAGAGGAAATATTGAGACTTGTTTCGCTCTGCTGGTCATCGTTTGCTGTTGGCTTTTCACTGTGTAACGTGATTTGGACGTTCCACTTATCGAAAGATGAACGACAGGACCGCAACCACAAGGCTGCCCATACTGACGAGCAGAGCGAGAACGGAGATGGTCTTTGAGAATCTTGCATCGTTCCTTGCAGATGCTGCTTTCTGCTCGGCCAACTTTGCCCGCTGCTCGGCGGCATCTGCAATGCGTTTCAATTCGGTGTGAGACTGCTCTGTTTGCGCTAAGAGGTTGGACAGCCATTGCTCTGCTTTGATCGCGGATTCCTGGGAACGCTGCTCGCGCTGATGCTGGTCTCTGATCCGCTCTTCAAGAGATTGGATATCTATACAGAGATCAGGGGGGATATCGTCATCGGGATACTGTGGCCTTTCCGATAATCCGTGTTCGGGCATAAAATGCGCCTCCTTTCTCCGCCCCATTCTATCACGGGCGAAGGGGGAGGACAAGGAGCAGAAAGGAGGGTAAAAGCAATGGACAATGACCGCAGGGAGGAGCTGGTGCAGCTCTGGGGCGACGAAACCAGCGAGGAATGGACCCAGGACTGGCGGGAGGAGCTGACAGCTGAGGAGCGGGACTTTGTGGCCGGCCTCGACGAGAGCTATCGTCGGGGGACGCGGCAGCTGTGCGCATGCATTGTGATCCGGGACAAGCTCCGCCGGAGGTACGGCCCCGGGCAGATCCGGGAGCTGCGGAGCCTGGGGGACTGCTGCCGGCTGGAGCTGCGGGATGGGAGGACCTATCTGGTGCGGCTAGACAGCCGACAGCGCCTCCAGTTTCAGGCGGTAGACGATTGCGGCTGAAGGGGGGAGGAAGATGGACGAGCGTGAGGCCCGCGCCTTGGCCTACTGCAGCCGAGTACAGCAACACCGGCGGATCTGCCGCTGTCTGCGGATTTTGACGGCGGCTGCAGTCTCTCTGGCTATATTGCTGGCGCTGACACTGGGCGCCCATTAAACGGCGAAAATCAGCTTACATAGGAGGGTATCAATATGAGCGAGCGAACATACAGAGCCACAGAGTACAGCCGCCGGGTGCGGCGGATGCGGCGGCAGCGCCGGGAGGCGGGCTGTCAGCGGATGGCACTGGCGGCAGCGGCGGCCCTGACAGCGCTGGGCCTGGTGTTGATCCTTTGAGGACAACGCCGGCAGGGGGCAAGTGTTAGGACAAGGCGAGCGGGGAATACAGTGGGAGCGAGGAGGTGCAGCCAATGACATACCATCTGCCGCCTATGGAGATCATCTCGGAGGAGAGGATCGAAATGAACGGGCGGCCCTACATCCGGTCCGTCCGGAAGATCGACTTCGGCAAGGACGGGATCGCCACGGTGATTCTCAACGATCCCTGCTGCACGGAGGAGCAGCGGGAGATGCGGCGGGAGAAGATCCGTCGGGTGATCGCAGATCTGGAGCGGCGGGGCCTGGCCTGAAAAAGAAATACAGCGGCCAAAAGGCCGCTGGGAGAAAAGGGGACAAGCCAGTGAACTTTACAGCAAAAAAGCCGGCCGGCAGGGACAAGCTGCCGGCCGGCCAGGGGGGAGAACGGTACGAAGACCGTGCCTCCAATGACAAAACTAGGATATCACAAAGCAGCCGAAAAAGCAAGGGGGGAAAGCGACTATGCTCCAAACATTGACGTGCCGCATGGATCTTGCTGCGGAATACGGTGCGGATGCGGCTATTTTTTTGCACAATATCGTCTACTGGACGCAGAAAAACAAGGCGGAGGGGCAGCACTACCACGACGGCCGCTACTGGATGTATGCCACTATGCGGGGCCTGGCGGAGCTCTACCCCCTCTGGTCAGCGTCTCAGATCAAGCGCCTCATCGCCAAGCTCCGGGCGGGGGGCGCGCTGCTGGTGGGGGACTACAACGCCGACCGTCAGGTCCGCACATTGTGGTACGCCCCCAGCGACGAAATTTTGGCCCTGTATGACGACGGGATGGAGGGCCTGAGCAAAAGACGAAATCGGAAAATGGATGGGACGAAACCGGAAAATGCCCGGGACGAAATCGGAAAATGTATAAAGGTACAAGAAGAGACTACAGAGAATAATACCCCCATACCCCCACAGGGGGCAAGGCGCGCCAGGCGGACAAAGGAGACGGCGGACTGGAAACCGGAGCGGTTCGAGGCGTTCTGGACCTTCTACCGCACCCGGTGCCGGGGGGAGAACCGGCAGGGGGCCATCCGGGCGTGGGACAAGCTGCGGCCCTCGGAGGAGCTGATCGAAACCATGGCCCAGGCCCTGGTGCGGCAGCTGGAGAGCGACGAGTGGCGCCGGGGCATCGGCATCCCCTACGCCTCCACCTGGCTGGGCGGCCGGCGGTGGGAGGATGTGGCTCCATCGGCGCCGGCGGAGACAGACGGAGAGGAGGATCCCTGGGATGACGTTCGCTGAAGAGCTTTTGAAGGCTCAGAGCTTTCTCACCTTTGACCGCCTCTTCATGGATCCCCGGCAGCCCACGGGGCTGTGGCTGTGCGAGACGGCGGAGGACGTGCAGGCGGCGGGGATCAACGCCGTCAAACTGGCGGACGGGGGCCGGTGGGAGGATCTGGCCCGATGTGAGGGCTTTTTCCGCGCCTTTCCCTACGTCTTCCTCCCCGTGGCCGACGGGGCGCGGCGGCAGCGGATGCTGGAGAGCCTGCGCCGGGTGCTGCCGGGGCTCACGGTGTACATACCCGCCGAAAACGCCTTCCGGGGCTGTGGGAGCGTGGCGGCCTTCCGGGCGCAGTTTGGCCTCTCCCGCCTGAGCGAGCTGCTGCTGGACGCCAGGGAGCTGCCCATCTACGGCCTTGTGAACCTCTCGGACGTGGCGCCCCTGGACCGGGGGGCTGCTGTCCGGTACCGCTCTGGCATCCCCGCCCTGGATCGGTTCACCGGCGGGTTTTATGCCGGGCAGCTGAGCCTCTGGACCGGGGAACGGGGCCGGGGCAAGAGCACCCTCTTGGGTCAGCTGCTGCTGGAGGCGGTGGACCAGGGGGCGGTGGTGTGCGCCTACTCGGGGGAGCTGGACGCCGGGCAATTCAAGTCCTGGCTTACCATCCAGGCCGCGGGGCCGGCGCATGTGGGCGTCTACGAGGACCGGGAGACCGGGCGGAAGATGGCCGCCGTGGCGTCGTCGGTGCAAAAGCGGGTGGACGAGTGGTGGGACCGGCGGTTCTTCCTCTACGACATCGGCGCCGCCTCCAGCCACAGCGAGGAGAGCATCCTCCAGGTCTTTGACAACGCCCGGCGCTGCTATGGGGCGGAGGTGTTCCTGGTGGACAACATCATGACCGTGGGCCTCCGGCACAGCCGGGACGGGGACTATTTCCGCGCCCAGTCCAACTTCGCCGGCGCCCTGGCGGCCTTCGCCAAGCAGGGGGGCGTCCACGTCCACCTGGTGGCCCATCCCCGAAAGGCGGACAAGGGCCGCAAGGCGCTGCAGATGGACGACATCGGCGGCAGCGGCGATCTCCCCAACCGGGCGGACAGCGTGTTTGCCCTGGGCCGGGGCCAGGCGGAGCTGCAGGGAAAGCTGCGGAGCGTCACCACCCTGCAGTGCCTGAAGAACCGGACCTTTGGCGGGACGAAGGAGATCCAGTTGGAATTTGATGTGAAGAGCAAGCGGTTTTATCCCCTGGGGGGCGCGCCGGACCGGGTGTACGGCTGGGAGAAGGCCGGAACGCAGGTGACGCTGGAGGAGATCCGGGAAACCGGGGATGAGCCGGTATAGGAGGAACGCTATGGATACACACACTGCCGCCCTGCTGCGGGCGGAAATCAAGCGCCACAGGGCGCTGGCGGATATTATGCAGGACCCGGCCCTGCGCCGGGACCACCTGCGGGTGGCCCGGGTGCTGGAGCTGGCCGCGGAGATCATTGAGGAGGTGTCGTACGATGCGGAGCATTGCCATATCTAACCTGAAGGGCGGGGTGGGCAAGACCGTCACCACCATCTCCCTGGCCCATATCCTGGCGGCGGAATACGGAAAGCGGGTGCTGATGGTGGACTGCGACGGGCAGTGCAACCTGACCCGGTTTTTCTGCCCGGATCTGCCGGAGGACGCCCTCACGGTGGCGGAGGTGCTGGAGGGAACGGGAGAAGTCCTCTGGAGCGACAACGTGACGGAGGCGGGGCCAGGGCTGCTGTTGCTGCCGGCCAGCTCCGGGCTCTACCGCCTGGACATCGCCGCCATCACCCGGGGCGGGGCCAGCCTCGGCGGTCTCAGACAGTTTGTGGAGGCAGCGGCTGAGGACGAGGGGGCGGAAGTCGGCGTGGACGTGGTGCTCTTTGACTGCCCGCCGGGCTTTACCGCAGCCTCCAGCGCGGCGCTGCTGGCAGCGGAGGAGGTGATCCTGCCGGTGCTGGCGGACGGCTTTTCCCTGGAGGGCATGGTGGACATGGCCCGGCAGATCCAGAGCCTGCGGCAGGTAAATCCCCGGCTGCGGGTAACGGGGGTGCTTTTGAACCAGTGGCGCCGCTGCCCGGTGGTGGAGCAGGGGGAGGCGCTGCTGCGGCGCATGGGCCTGCCGGTGTTTGAGACGGTGATCCGCCGCAGCGAAAAGGTGCCGGAGAGCACCATCGACAAGACGGCGCTGCCCTCCTACAGTCCCACCAGCAGCGCCGGACGGGACTTCCGCGCCCTGGCCCGGGAGATCTTCGGGGAGGTGAGGGACCGTGGCGAAATTTGACCTGGGCGCCTTTGCCCGGAGCCTGGAGGGCGCGGCGGTGTCCGACTTGGACACATCCGCTGCACAGGTGCAGCGCATCCCGCTGGAGGACATCCTCCCCAACGAGCGGAACTTCTACGGCCTGCGGGATCTGGGGCCTCTGGCGGATTCCATCGCCATGGAGGGCCTGCTGGATCCCCTGGTGGTGACGCCGGCAGAGGGCGGGAAATACCGCCTGATCTCCGGCCACCGCCGCCGGGCCGCCATTGAGCAGCTGGTGGAGGACAAGGAGCACCCCAGGGAGGACCTGCGGCTGGTACCCTGCCTGGTGCGGACCTTCCGCAGCGAGGCCATGGCCAGGCTGCTGCTGATCCTGGCCAACTCCACCGCCCGGGTCCTCACCAGCGCGGAGACCATGAAACAGGCCCGTGAGATAGAGCTGTCGCTCTATCAGCTCAAGGAGGAGGGCTACCAGTTCCCCGGCCGGATGCGGGATCAGGTGGCGGCGGCCTGCCGGGTGTCCGCCCCCAAGCTGGGGCGGCTGAAGGTGATCCGGGAGAGACTGATCCCCGATTACATGGCCCTCTTCGAGAAGGACAAGCTGCCGGAGCAGACGGCCTATGCCCTGGCCCGGCTGCCGGCGGACTTCCAGGCGCGCCTGGCAAAGGTCTGCCCGGAGCCTCCCTCCGGCATGCGGGCAGAGCATCTCGTGAAACGATACGAGGAGGGCTGGCGGTGGGAGCCGGAGCTCCAATGTCCGGACGGGAAGAAGTGTACCCGGGGCGACGCCTTCCTCCGCCGCGACGCCGCCTGCGGCTATGTGGGCGACATGTGCGGCGGCCTGACCTGCTGCCTGAACTGCAAGGAGGCACAGCGCAATTACTCCCCCTGTGAGCGGATGTGCAGCAAGGCTAAGGCAGTGCGGAAGGATGCCAGAGACGAGGCGAAGGCCAGGGAGGCTGCCCGGAAGGATGCCCTCTCGGACCAATACAAGGCGGAAACCCAGGGCTATGCCCAGCGGCTGCTCCGGGCCATTGAGGCGGCGGACCTGCCGGACGACGCCACCTTCCCCTGGGACTACTACCGCAGCTACGACGTGGCCACAGTCCGGGCCTACGCCGCCGGCCAATTCCCCGAGGGCAGCGTCTGGTCCTCGGCCTGTCTGGAGCCAGGCCGGTGCCACGACCCGGCGGCCACCGCCAAGGTCCTCCAATGCAGCACGGACTATCTGCTGGACGTCAGCGACGAGCTGGGGGGCCTGCCGATACAGCGGGAGGCGACTGCTGCGGAACCCGCGGTGCCGGAAGAGGAAACGTCCGCTCCTGCGCCCCAGGGCGCGCCTGCTCCCGGGGACGGGAATGTCTGGTATCCCGCCAGCGTGACGCCGGCAGAGGGGCAGCTGGCCGTGACGATGGAGGGGGGCGGGGACTTCACCCTGGGGATCTTCCGCTGCGGCACATGGCTGGATCTGGCTCTTGACAGCTGCGGTATTGGGCATGAGCTGGAGGAGGTGGCGTCCTGGATGCCCTGGAGCCCGCCGGGGGAGGCGGCGCCCGCCCCGGCCTGGCGGACGGAGGCGCCGGAGCGGTCCCGGCCGGTGTATGCCAAATTCGACGCAGAGGGAACCGTGATCCGGCAGGCGGCCTGGTATGACCATCTCCTGCAGCAGTACGCCTTTAAAAAGGGCGGGGTATCCATTGACGCCAGGTGTGTGGGCTGGGTACCCCTGCCGGAGGAGGGGGACCAATGAAACACCACAGACCGCCCACCCCGCCCAGCCGGGCGGAGATCCTGGCAGAGCTGCGCCGGCAGCTGGCAAAGGCCGGAACCAGGGGGCCGGTGAAATTCTCCGTGGGGCTGGCCCGGGCCATCCTGGATGAGTTAGAGGAGCCGCCGGGCGCCGGGGCGGCGGGGAGATCAACAGAGGAGATCCAAGATCTGCGAAAAGAAAAGTCTGCCGGCGGCCAGGGCCGGGCGGCGGAGAAAGGAGCGCATGATGGCGAAACTGAGCATTGAGATCCGGGACGTCTCGGAGGACTTTATGGATGCGGTCTGCTCCATGGAGGGGACCGACAAGGAGCTGCTGGGGTGCATGGCCTATCTCACCCAGGCGCTGGCCCACCACTTTGCGGTGCCGGCCCCCCAGCTGCTGGCGGCCGTTGCCGCGGCCTCCGGCCGGTACCAGCGGTCCATCCGGGAGGTGCAGGAGGTAGACGTGAGCGCCATTGAGCGGGCCAGGAAGGGGGGGCGGGGCGAGTGCTGACAATCACAGTCCAGGTGAGCGCCCCGCCGGACACGGCCCAGGCCGTAAAGGAGGCCCTGGCCGACTGGCTGGAGCGGTACGGGGACGCCCGGGTGGTGTCCGTCAAGGCGGAGACGCCGGAGCAAATGCGGATCGGAGGGGCAAAGCCATGAGCATGACGAAAACAGATGTTGTCAAGCATCCGGAGGAGATGCGGGGCGGTGCCGGGGCGATGATGGCGCGCGCTGAGCTGCTGGCGGCCCTGGGCAGGCTGAAGGTGGAGACGGGGAGCCTCGCCTGCCTGGGGTGTGGATATGAACACCGCTGCACTACCCAGGGCTGCGCTATTCTCCGGGCTGCGGCGAAGGCCATCGCCGCCCTCCGCCCCGTCAGCCGGCAGCAGGTGGAGAAGGTGTGGAGGGGAGAGTGGAAGCCCACAGAATCCCCATATATGAACGAGTGCGAGGACTGTTCCGTGTGCGGGTACAGGACACCGTGGGGGCACGGGTTTAGATTCTGCCCTGCCTGTGGATCCGCCCAGACGGACGAGGCTGTGGACATTCTGCTCGAGAGATTGGAGGCGCTGCATGAGATACCGCCTACAACGTAAAGATCAATGTGTGCATCCGAACATTCTCGGGAACCACTCCTTCCCGGTCTATTCCTATCGTTGGAAAGACATTGCCACATCTGCCAGCCTAGAGATTTTGAAAGAATATCAGGCTGAAAACGGCCTAACCGGCGACCAGTATCGGATTATTGATGTAAAGGAGGCGCTGAAAGATGGCAAGGGCGATTGATGGAGACGAGCTGCTGGGCATTGAGCGCTTGCTTGACACCGATGTAGTCCGGCAAAGCAAAACTGCGTCCTGGCTGTTAG
>CAJFPI010000254.1 GCA_904398675.1 uncultured Oscillospiraceae bacterium | reverse complement strand
TAAGAACAATATTTATTGTGCTACGAATTGAGGCAAGAAATCAGCGTGGGCTGTTTCAATAAAATATTATTAAGTGTGTGATACCCCGCACTCCCATTTGGAAATTGTCTTGTCGCTGATGGAAAGTGTATCGGCAAGCTGCCTTTGGGTAAGGTTTTTTGATTTTCTTGACTCGGCTATAAATTTGCCGATTCGGATCTGATCCATCAGGTATCCTCCTTTCTGCTTGCAGTGTAGACAGGCGGAGACGGAATTGCTACACACGCAGCGTAGAGTTTTGAATATCTACGGAGTGTAGATTTGTATTTTTGCAGTTATTTTAGAATACAAAAATGTTTTCTGCAAGGTGCTATAAGGAATATTTCCAGGATACAGGGGCGAATTGGCGCCGACGGCGGAGTTCAGGCCTGCGCAGCCGGGAAAAAGCCGTGAATCTGCCCCTCTTGACGGGACGGACGAGTCGTACTATACTAATTCTATCTATGCCGGTGAAAGGGGGAGAGCCATGATAGAGAACGCGCGGCTGGCGCTGCCGCCGCGGCTGGCTGCGGTGGCAGCGCTGGTGCCGCTGGGCGGCCGCCTTGCGGACGTGGGAACAGACCACGGCTATCTCCCCATTTTTCTCCTGCAGAGCGGCCGGGTGGCCTCCGCCATTGCCACAGACATCGCACCCGGCCCCCTGGAACGTGCGAAAAGCGCCGCCCGGCGCTTTGGCGCGGCGCTGGACTGCCGCCTGTGCGACGGGCTGTCCGCTGTCTCGCCCGGTGAGGCGGACACAGTGGTGATCGCCGGCATGGGTGGGGAGACCATTGCCCACATTCTCTCCGCCGCCCCCTGGACCCGGGAGGGGATCACGCTGCTGCTGCAGCCCATGAGCAAGGCGGAAAAGCTCCGCCCCTGGCTGGCGGAGCAGGGCTGCGCCATCGTGCGGGAGGTGCTGGTGGAGGACAGGGGAAAGATCTACCCCATCCTCCTTTCGCGGGGCGGTCACCCGCCGCCTCTCACCCGGGCAGAGATCTGGGCGGGGCTGGGGCGGGACGAGCCCCTCTATCCCCGCTATCTTGCCGGGCAGATCCGCCGTCTGCGCCGGGCAGTCCAGGGCCTGCGGCGCGCTGAGGGCGATGCCCGCCTCCCCCAGGTGGAGGCGGATCTGCAGGCGCTGGAAAACGTCTACAGGGAGGTCATGATATGACACAGATCAAAGAGATTGAGGCGGCGCTGTTCCAGTTTGCACCCAAGGAGCTGAGCCAGTCCTGGGACAATGTGGGGCTCCTGGTGGGGGACCCGGAGGGGCCGGTGGAGCGGATCCTGGTGGCCCTGGATGTGACAGAGGCGGTGGTGGAGGAGGCGGCGGCCGCCGGCTGTGAGCTGATTGTGGCCCACCACCCGCTGATGAACTGCGCCTGGCATCCGGTGCAGTCGGTCCGCATGGACGACGCCCAGGGGCGGCTGATTACGGCGCTGATCCAAAACCGGATTGCCGCCGTCTGCATGCACACCAACCTGGACGCTGCGGCAGGGGGCGTGAACGACTGCCTGGCTCTGGCTCTGGGGCTGATGAACATTGTCCGCCTGGATGAGGAGAGCGGCATCGGCCGGGTGGGTTCCCTGACAGAGCCCATGGATCTGGCGGCCTTTGCCTCCTATGTAAAAAAGCGGCTGGGGGCCAACGGCGTCCGCTACGCCAACGGCGGACGTGAGGTACATAAGGTGGCTGTGGGCGGCGGCGCCTGCGGGGAGTATGCCGCGCTGGCCCGTGACCTGGGCTGCGACACCTTTGTCACGGCCGACCTCAAATACCACGATTTTCAGAATGCCGCCCCCTGGGGCCTGAATCTCATTGATGCAGGCCATTTCCCCACAGAGGATGTTGTCTGCCCCCAGCTGGTGAATCTGCTGGAGGACAGGTTCCCCGCGCTGACTATTATAAAATCGACCCGCCACAGCGAGGTCATCCAATACGTTTGAGAAGGAGAAACACCCATGTCCGGACATTCCAAATGGCACAATATTCAAAAGACCAAGGGCGCGGCAGACGCCAAGCGCTCCCAGATCTTCACCAAGATCGCCCGCAAAATGATCGTGGCCGTCAAGGAGGGCGGCAGCGGCGATCCGAACAATAACTCCCGCCTGGCCACAGTCATCGCCGAGGCCAAGGCCGCCAACATGCCCAACGACAACATCAAGCGCACCATCGATAAGGCCCTGGGGGCCGGCAACTCCGATAACTTTGAGAGCGTGGTCTACGAGGGGTACGGCCCCAGCGGCGTGGCGGTGATCGTGGAGGCCCTCACCGACAACCGCAACCGCACCGCTCCCGAGGTCCGTCACCTCTTTGACAAATACGGCGGGAACATGGGGGCCACCGGATGCGTCAGCTGGAGCTTTGACCGCAAGGGCGTTATCGTCATTGACAACGAGGACGGAGACCTGGACGAGGAGACGGTGATGATGGACGCCCTGGACGCCGGCGCCGGCGACTTTGAGGCTGACGGCCCGGTTTTCGAGATCACCTGTGAGCCGGATGACTTCAACGCCGTTACCAAGGCCCTGGAGGACAAGGGCTATGTCTTTGCCTCCGCCGCCATTGAGATGGTGCCCCAGAACTATGTCAAGCTCACCAGCGAGGAAGACATCAAGAATATGACAAAAATGATCGAGCTCATGGAGGATAACGACGACATCCAGAATGTCTACCACAACTGGGATCAGGAGTAGATGGAAGATATAATGGAGGATATCGTAGAGATTGTGATCTGGCTGTTTGTGCTGGTGACATCAGTGGCGCTCTTTGTGAAGCTGGAACGGAACAAGCGAAAAGCAGATGGCGGAAAACCGAACAAGGGATCGCGCTCCTATCCGTACCGGCCGGGGATCGAGCTCCGCCTGCCCAACGGCCGCATCACTACCCGGGGATATGCAGCCCGTCATCCGGCGGAGTTTCCCCACTGGCGTTTTGGCCCCAACAATGTCCACGGGGAGAATATTGATCTTCGGGACTGGGAGGACTGGCGGTTGAATTACTATGGGGAGTAGCGTGCTGCCTCCATGCCGCCCCGGTGCAGTGGGTGCAATGTCTGGCCGATAGGCGCCTGATTGTCCATCGCCAGCACCCGGCTCCTTTAAAATATCCGGAAGAAAAGGGGGAGGCGCCTGATGGGCGCCTCCCCCCGTATGCTGCGAGCAAGACGGTAAGCCGGGTTCTGTATCTGGCAGTCATCTATCTCGACGTACCGTTGCCGGCACGCTCCAGCCACCTCCTGAGGACGGCCGGGCCGGCCTGTTGTCCTCCCACGGTGTTGCTCCGGATAGAGTTTACAGCATCGGACAGTCTCCAGCCGATGGGTGAGCTCTTACCTCGCCTTTCCAC
>CAJFPI010000253.1 GCA_904398675.1 uncultured Oscillospiraceae bacterium | reverse complement strand
TCCCGGGCAAACGCGAAGGGCTGCCGGACGCCGGATCATCCCGGATCGGCCAGCCGCCGATATTCCCTGGGGGTCTTGCCGTAGTACCGCTTAAAGTTTTTTGCAAAGTTGCTGGGACTGTCAAAGCCGCAGCTCGTTGCGATCTCGGAAATACTGCTTGCAGGACTCCCCCGCAGCCTTTCCGCCCCCTGCATAACGCGATATTTCAGCAGATACTGGATCGGAGACATCTGGATCGTCCTGTTGAAACAGCGCAGGCACTCCCTTTCACTGATCCCCGCCGCCCGGGATATCTCCTGCAGGGTGATATCGGCGGCAAAATTCTGGTGGATGCAGTCCAGCATTTTCCGAATGCGGAGATGATCCTGGTTTAAAGGCGCCGCCTCCCGGGCAAGATGCGGCTCATATTCCCCGCAGAGGAAAAGGCAGATGCGGGAGAGGTTTTCGCGGACAGTAAACTCAAAGCCGTAACGATCCTCCGCAGCGGCCTCAAATGCGCAGCGAAACCAATGGGAAACCCTTTCGTTTCCAGCGGCCAGATAGCAGGAAAAGGAGCTGCAGGCCAGCAGAGGCTGTATATATTTTTGGGCAAACGCGGAATTGCTGTTTCCGGTAATCAGCATGGGGCTGAAAACAAGGGAGTGAAACGTACACTCCGGCGCCGCAGCGGCATAGTGGAGGATGTTGGAGTTGATTGCTGCAAGATCGCCCTCCCCTAAAAGCAGGGAGGCTGCAGGCGTTTTTACTGTCATCTGCCCCTGCTCGATGCAGATGAGCTCCATCTCCTCGTGCCAGTGCCAGGAAATGATGTCCTCCATCTTTTCCGTGCGGTGTGAGGCATAGGCAGCGCATGGAAAGGCAATGCTCCCATGCGGCTGCAGCTCCTTCAGGTTTCTGTTCAAATTCATCCCGCACTCCCGCAGTGCCATCCCTGCGCCTCCTTTACCATCGACTTGGCGGTTTTTTTATATTATACGGCCGAATTTGACTTGTATCAAGTCCTGCTTGACGGTATTCTTTTGGAGAATGACAAGCAGGAGGCAGGAAAACATGTTTCAAGTATTATTGGCCATCATATATCTGGCTTTTATCAGCCTGGGGCTCCCTGATTCCCTCTTGGGCGCCGCATGGCCGTCAATGTATCAGGAGCTGTCGGTCCCCGTGTCCTTTGCTGGAGGGCTTTCCATGGTGATCTCCTTCGGCACAATCCTTTCCAGCCTGCAGAGCGACCGGCTGACCAGGAAGTTCGGAGCAGGCCGGGTCACAGCATTCAGCGTGCTGATGACAGCAGCCGCCCTGATGGGATTTTCCTTCAGCCGCTCCTACATCGCGCTGTGCTTGTGGGCAGTGCCGTACGGGCTGGGCGCGGGGAGCGTGGATGCGTCCTTGAACAACTATGTCGCACTGCACTATGCCAGCAGGCACATGAGTTGGCTTCACTGCATGTGGGGGGTGGGCGCCTCATTGGGGCCCTATGTAATGGGGTATGCCCTGACTGGCGGGCATGGGTGGAATATGGGATACCGCTATATCGCGGTCCTCCAGATCGTCTTGACCGCCGTCCTTCTTCTGAGCCTGCCGCTGTGGAAACGGCAGCGGCAGCCGGACACCGCCGTTTCTCCCTGCCCTGAAGGGGATACAGCCCTCTCACTCGGCCGGATCCTCCATATACCGGGTGCGAAAGAGGTTATGGCCGCTTTCTTCTGTTACTGCGCCTTGGAGCAGACCACCGGCCTCTGGGCAAGCAGCTATCTGGTCATGCACTGCGGACTCTCCACAGACGCCGCTGCAGGTTTCGCAAGTCTGTTTTTCGTCGGCATCACGGCTGGCAGGGCGGTCAGCGGATTTTTGACGCTAAAGCTTCGCGACACGCAGCTGATCCGGCTGGGGCAGGGGTTGATCTTGGCCGGGATTTTGTGCCTGTTCCTGCCGTTTGGGACGGGGACTGCCCTTGCGGGACTGCTGCTGATCGGTTTGGGCTGCGCGCCGGTTTACCCATCGATGATCCACGCGACTCCTGCGCATTTCGGCCCGGAGAAGTCACAGGCCATCATCGGCGTGCAAATGGCGTCCGCCTATGTCGGCACCTGCCTTATGCCCCCGGTGTTCGGCATGATTGCCGACCGCATCAGCGCAGCCCTTCTGCCGCTGTATCTGCTGCTGATTTTGGCCTTTATGGTCTTCGCTCATGAAACTTCCTGTGCGTCGAGCCGCACCGCGATGGCAGGCAGGCCCAATCACGCATGATGCTTTTGTGCCGTCCGGCACAATTTACAGGAACAGAGAAACCGTGCAGTAAACCAGCAGCAGCGCCATAGCCAGATTGACCGCTCTGGCATGCCTTGCGGTGAAACGGCAGAGCGCGGTCCCGCACAGGGCCCAGGCAAACGTGCCGGAGGCGCCGATCGCCGCCAGCAGCAGAGTGAATCCGGCCAGGGCCGCGGCAGAGCGATAGAATGGCAGGATATAAAGAGACATTGCCGTGATCGCGTAGATAAAGATCTTGGGGTTCATAAACTGCAGGAGCATACCGGAGAGAAAACCGGCCTCCCGCGTATCCTCCGCCTCCAGATGTGAGCCGCTCCTCCAGACCTTCCACGCCAAATACAGCATATAGGCCGCCCCCAAAATCTGCATGACCATCTTCACGCGCGGCAGCAGCGTGTAGAGTGTGGAACTGAACAGCGTGCACACGGCCATAACGATCAGAAAGCCCGCCGCGATACCGAGATTAAACCGGTAACTGCGCCGGAATCCCAGCCGAGCGGCATAGCTCATGGAGAGCAGGTTGTTTGTCCCAGGCGTATAGGTGGTGACAAAACAGTAGATCAGGAACTCGGAAACTGGAAACATCTGATCGCCCCCTTTACAAACGCGCAGAAAACAGTATAATATAATATATTGTTCGATAAATCGAACGTGTTCTTTATAATGATATATTATGTTTGTTATATTGTCAACAGAAGGAAGGGTTTTTGTGGATCAGATGAATCAAATCGTCGCAAGGAATATCAGGCGTCTGCGAGAGGAGAAAAAACTGAGCATGGACGAGCTGTCCAGGCTCAGCGGCGTCAGCAAAAGCATGCTGTCTCAAATCGAGCGAGGCGAGGGAAATCCCACCATTTCAACACTCTGGAAACTGTCCAACGGCATGCGGGTTCCCTTCGATGCCCTGACAGTTCGCCCAAAGGCTGCATTTGAGATCGTCAGGACAGAGGACATCCAGCCGATTCAGGAGGATGCGGGCAAGGTCCGAAACTATCCCATCTTCCCAGACGATGAAAACCGGAGATTTGCCGTCTACTATCTGGAGCTGGAGCCGGACAGTTTTTGGCAGTCCGAGTCCCACCTGCAGGGGACGACAGAGTTCATCACCGTCTTTGCCGGGGAGGTGGAAATTACTGCGGCAGGCAGGCGTTTCCAGGCATCCAGAGGGGAGAGCGTCCGGTTCAGGGGGGACACGCCCCACACATATCGGAATCCCGGCGGCGAGATGGCGATTCTGCACATGATCTTATATAACCCCTGACACCCGGGAGAGTTTCCGTACCGCCGCCGCTGTCAGGCATGCGGAGTCTGTGAGCGGGCAGGGTGGGCACCTGATTCTGGGCCTGCTGCTCCTGTTCCCGGCGGTTCTGCTCCTCAAGCCGGGCTTTCCGCCGGCGATAGGCCCGCTCCTGGGCGTACTGCTGCTCCTCCTCCTTGGCGTAAATCAGGTCGTTGTACTCCATGGAGTCGTATTTCCCAAAGGCCGCAGCAGGAGCACGGCGGCGCAGGCAGTCCATGGCCTGTTCCAGCTCCTGCTGCTGCGCAGGGTGGCAATCTGATAATTCCGCCGGTCATCCACGATCCAGATCTCATAGAGACAGACGGCCAGGCCGCCGCCCACTGCCAGGAGGGCGGCCGGGACCAGCCCGATCAGCCGGCTCCGGGTGCGCTGGAGGCAGCAGCCCTTCTCCGGGCCGTCGGGCTGCTGTTTCTTGTTCCACCACATGATCAGGAGGATCAGAGGGATGGCAAAGATGCGCAGCGCTGCCGCCAGAAGGATGTAGACGATTACATTCCAGGGCCACTTGAGATAAATACGTTTCGCGGAAGTCCTCCTCGGTTTCATGATACCAGCCTCTCTTAACACACTGACCTGACCAAGCGCAAAAAATGCCTGCAGGGCTGGAAATCGCCCTCACCCCTCCCGCAGTTCCATGCGCGGGGTGCAGCACAGCCTTATTCTATCACACATCGTTCAAATGGTACAAATGCAGGACAGCTCTCCTGCCGGTACATAATGCATCAGGGCGCAGCAGTTTCCCGCTCTGTGATGGAAACTGCCATCTAGGCGCAGAAAAAAGCCGCACTCCTGCGGGCTGGACTGACCAGTCGCAGGAATGCGGCCTTTTTGCTTTTTGCCGCCGCAGCGCAGCTGACTGATACATGGGATGGCCTTTTACCGGTTCTTCACCTGCTCCTGATACTCCAGTTCCCACTGCTCCATGGCGCGGATAATGGGGCGCATGGAGTTGCCCAGCTCACTCAGGGAGTACTCCACCCGGGGCGGGACCTCCGGATACACTGTCCGGGTGACGATGCCGTCCTCCTCCAAGGAGCGCAGACTGTCGGTGAGCACCTTCTGGCTGATCCCCTCCAAATTCTTTTTCAGCTCGTTGAACCGCCAGGGCCGGGCCAGCAGGTTGCGGAGAATCAGCAGTTTCCACTTGCTCCCGACGAGCTGTACGGTGGTGGCGACGGGGCAGGCCGGAAGCTCTTCTTTTGTCAGCATGCAGGTCCCTCCTTACGGCGTGCTGTGATCTGGTTGTGATGCCCTCATTATATATGCCGCTTTCGGCCCGGTCAAGAGGTTACAAAAAGGTGACCCGGTCATAAAAAAGTGCGTACTTTTGGGTACAAATTGGGCCCGCTATACTGAAAACAGAGATCAGGAAACGCCTGATTCTCCCAAAGAAAACATGAGGAGGAACTGATCATGGCACTGAAGAATCTGTTTGGCTGGAGCCGGAATACTGAGGCCAAGGCATCTTCCGCCTGTGGGAGCGCCTGCGGCGCCGGGGACAAGCCCGCCGAGCCGTCCTCGGCCTGCGGAGCCGCCGATCCCAAGCCCACC
>CAJFPI010000252.1 GCA_904398675.1 uncultured Oscillospiraceae bacterium | reverse complement strand
GCTGACCGGCACATAGGTCACCGCGTCAAATTCCCCGGCGAAGTGCTCCGCCGCCGCAGCGGCCAGATAGGGGGCGAAGGCCCGGGCGGCGGCGGGGCGGCCGCCGAACTTCAGCGCGTGGATACCGTCCTTCACCGCCCCCTCATAGCGGAAGGCCACGGCGCATCGGCCAAAGGCCCCGGCCCGCAGAGAATCGGCCCCCGTGGTGAAAGGGAGCTGCTGCCTGCATCCGCCGCAGATGCCGCCCTCTTCCCCGTCCAGCAGCCTTCCGCAGAGGGCGCACTTGGGCGGGAAGAGCAGGTCCAGGAACCAATCCAGGGCCCTCATTTCTTCTTGGCCCTGGGATAGGGCCTTTGTTCATCCGTTAGGCCAAGGAGATAGTCCACACTGGTGTGGTAAATTTCCGCCAGGCGGATTAGGTTTTCCAGCCCGATCTCCGTCACGCCGTTCTCATAGGCGCAGTAGGAGGTGCGGGTGGTGTGCAGCATCTCAGCCACCTGCTTTTGCGTCCAGTCGCGATCCTCACGCAGATCGCGTATTCTCGTATAGATTGCCATGGAATCAACCCCCATGGCGAAAGTATAAAATGCCAGAATTCCCGACATGTTATTATGACAGGAATTCTGACATTCTATACGGGCCTGTTCCCCAAGCTGGACACAGCATATTAAGAACAGTTTCCGCCCCCCATTCTCTTTTCGCCATGCCGAAAAGACTACGCCCGCAGGCGTGAACCGGAGGGCAACCGCCGCTTTCGCGGCGGCACTTAGCCCGGAGATAAACGGGCCGTGGACGGTCCAAAAGAAAAGGGCGTTTTTCCAACAGAGGAAGTCTGTCCTTCTTCCGTTAGTCTGATCATCTTTCGCCGCCGTTGTGCCTGCCTACTCCTCTTTCCGCGCCTTCCGTTTCACTAGGCGCTGGCCTGGTGAAAGGCAGAGGCTGCTGCCTTCATTTCCCGCCGCACCAGCGCTGAGCGTTAGCGGGGAGCGCGGTGATAGACGCAGGGGGACACGACACGCAGCGAAAGGAGTACTATTCGAACGGGGAAAGATGAAACCATCTCTGTTCAAGAAAAAGTTTTTCTCTTGGACCGGCCGCGGCCCGTTCTCTTTTTTTAAAAAGAGAATGGGGGGCGGAAAACACTTTTAAGAGGTGCGCCCCGGTGGGGGCGGAAATCGTCTCACCAATGAGGGGTGGGGCCGTCTCCCCAATGTGGGGGCGGAAACCGTCTCCCCCAATGGGGGTTGGAAAATCGTCCCCCGGCGGGGAGGGAAAAGGCTACCCCTCCAGGAGCTGCCTCCTAAGGCCGCTGTAGCGCCGCTGTTGCCGGTCGTTTTCCGCCATAAGGCGGATGGCGCTGTCGTCTCCCACCGCCACCAGCAGCTCCCTGGCCCGGGTCACGCCGGTGTACAGCACCCCCCGCACCATCAGCGACGGGGCGCAGCGCATCACCGCCAGCACCACTGCCCGGTACTCGCTGCCCTGGGCCTTGTGGATGGTGATGGCGTAGGCCATGTCCAGCTCCGAGAGCAGGTCCGTTGTGTAGACGGTCTTCCGCCCGTCAAAGACGATGGTGACAAGCTCCCCGGAGGGATCCACCTCGGTAATCTGCCCCACATCTCCGTTGAAGATGCCGGAGCCGGCGGTGCCGTCCTCCTTCTCCCAGAGGATGTCGTAGTTGTTTTTCGTTTGCATCACCCGGTCCCCCTCCCGGAAGACCATGTCGCCCCAGGCCTTCTCCCGCTTGCCGGGGGCGGGGGGATTCAGGGCGGCCTGGAGGGCGCGGTTCAGCTCCGCTGTGCCCCAGGGGCCCTTCCGGGTGGGGCAGAGGACCTGGATCTGGCTCTGGGGGATGCCCATGTTGTCCGGCAGCCGCTGCTTACACAGCCCCACTACGGTCTCCACCAGCCGGTGGGGGTCCCGGCGGCAGAGGAAGAAGAAGTCCCCCTGGTTGTTCTCCAGGGAGGGAGGCTGGCCCAGGTCGATGGCGTGGGCGTTGCGGATAATAGCGGACTGCTGGGCCTGACGAAAGATCTCCGTCAGGGCGATCACCGGGATAACGCCGGAGCGGATCAGATCGGAGAACACGTTCCCCGGCCCCACCGAGGGCAGCTGGTCCGGATCGCCCACCATCACCAGGCGGCAGCCGGGGCGGAGAGCCGCCAGCAGCGAGCCCATCAGGGGCAGGTCCACCATGCTCATCTCATCCACGATCACCGCCTCCGCCTCCAGGGGCTCCTTCTCGTTTTTGGAGAAGGATACCTCCCCGGTCTCCTCGCTCCAGCCCATGCCCAGCGCCCGGTGGATGGTCTGGGCCTCCCGGCCGGTGAGCTCCCCCAGACGCTTGGCGGAGCGGCCGGTGGGGGCCATCAGGAGGGTGTCCAGCCCCAGGCTGTCAAAGAGGGCCACAATGGCCCGCACAGAGGTGGTCTTTCCCGTGCCGGGGCCGCCGGTGATGAGGACCATCCCCGACTGGGCCGCCAGCTCCACCGCCTGGCGCTGGGCCTTGGCGTAGGTGATGCCCTGCTGGGCCTCGATGGAGGCGATGAGGCGGGGGATGTTCCGGCCCGTGTCCGGGCGGCAGGACAGCATCTCCCGCAGCTTTTTCGCCACATAGTCCTCCGCCTCCCACAGCCGCCGGAGGTAGCAGCCCTCCACCCGGCCCACCGGCCGGAGCACCACAGCCCCTCTGGCGATCAGGTTGTCCAGGGCAATCTCAATGGCGCCGCCGTCGCAGCCGATGAGCTGAGCAGTGGCGGCCACCAGCTTGTCCCGGGGGAGGAAGACGTGGCCGTTGTTCAGGTTATAGGTCAGCTCGTAGAGCACCGCCGCCTCCAGCCGCCGACCGCTGCCGCCGTCAAAGCCCATGGCCAGGGCGATCTCATCCATGGTGGCAAAGTCCACGCCGTAGTACTCGTCCACCAGGAGATAGGGGTTGCCCTGCACCGCCTCCATGGCCTCCATGCCGTAGCGCCGGTAGAGGCGCATGGCCAGATACAGCGGCAGCTCATAGCGGGAGAGGAATGCCAGGAGCCGCCGCATCCCCATCTGATAGCGGAAGGCGGCGGCGATCTCCTGGGCCTTTTTGGCGGTGATGCCCTTGACGGTGCTGATCCTCTCCGGCGTGTCCTCCAGCACCTGAAGGGTGGCGGCGCCAAAGCGGTCCACCAGCCGCTGGGCAGTGACCGGACCCACGCCCTTGACGGCGCCGGAGGAGAGGTAACGGAGGATCTCCCCGGCGTCGGTGGGCAGATGGCGCTCCGCCTGCTCCGCCCGGAACTGCTCCCCGTGCTGGGGATGGGTCATCCACGTCCCGGTGAGGATCAGATCCTCCCCCGGCGCCGGAAAGGGGATGCAGCCCACGGCGGTGATCAGCTCCCCGTCGCCGGTGACAAGGCGCAAAACGGCATAGCCGTTCTCCTCGTTATGAAAAACCACGCTGCTGACCGTTCCGTCCACCGTGTACCGCTGTTCCATCCTATGTACCTCTTCTCATTGTAAAAAATCCGGCACTTCCTCCCGCCGGCACAGGGATACGTCCCGCTCCTCCCGTGCCAGGAGGGCGGCCACCTGCTGACCCACCTCGTTGAGCCCGCAGTCCACGATTACAATGGAGCCAAAGCCCCCGTGCTCATAGCGCAGCTGTTCCAGAGTGCGCACCGCGTGCTCCAGCCCGTTGGCGGCCCCCCGGGCAGGGACCAGGGCCACCACCTGGTGCAGCGTCTCCCGACGGATGCGGAGGAACACGCTCACCGCCAGCCAGAGCAGGGTGGCAAGGCCGATGGCGGCAAGCATCGCCACCAGACCATCCTGCAGAAGTTTCATCGTCTCACCTCTGCCCATCCTATGCCGCGGCGGCGGCGCTGGTGCGCCCGGGTCAGAGGGAGATCACGCCGTAGGTCAAAACCGCAATGATGCAGCCCGCCGTCAAAACGCCTGCCACAATGGCGGGGATCGCGTTTTTCAGCCGCATGTCCAGCGCCGCGGCGATCAGCGCCCCGGTCCAGGCCCCGGTGCCCGGCAGGGGGATGGCCACAAAGATGAACAGCCCCCAGGTCTGGTACTTCAGCACCGCCGCCTTCTTCTT
>CAJFPI010000251.1 GCA_904398675.1 uncultured Oscillospiraceae bacterium | reverse complement strand
GTGCCGTTGTTTCCTGCAGACCATGGACGACTTTCAGGGGATGAACAAGGCGTATTTCAAATTCTTTGGCGATCAGGAGACAGGACCCGCCCGCTATACGGTGGTGGCGCCGCCGGTCTCCAAGGAGCTGCTGTTTGAGATCGCCATGTTTGTAGGAGTTCCAGAATAAAATGTTTCATTTTTTTATTAGAAATAAAATGAGTATTATGCATGGTTTGAAACTTTTGCCCAAAATTAATTAGTACTAGCAAAAATATGGGATATGTATTAATAGTTATTGCCTCAATAATGTTTGGCGTGGGACCTACATTTTCCACCTTGTTGCAGCAAACAGGGTGGAGTCTTATGGCGTTGCTTTTCGAGAGGGGGTTAGTGGGGAGCGCTTTGTTGCTGTCAGTAATATATCGTCGCAATTTGCCCCTAAATATAGAAAAAAAGCAGATGGTGCCATTGTTTGGCATCGGGGGGATGGCATATCTTGCTATGTCGTTATTATTGCAGGCATCTGTCAGATATATACTTGCAGGCTTTTGCACAGTACTCCATTTTATCTATCCTGTTGTCGTTATGGTCATTATGATTGCCTTTTTCCATGAACAAGTAACTTGGCGGAAAGTTTTATGCATGTTAATAGCTATACTGGGAATTTGCATGATTGTAGGGGTTCGCGGGATAACAGATTCAAATAACACCTTACTGGGTGTAGCTCTGGCAATTTCGTCAGGTGTTGCTTATGCGATTTTTGTTGTTGCAAATGATAAAAGTAATATAGCAAAACTAGATACAATTGTTTCTACATTCTATATATTACTTATGCAAGTAGTTCTAATGGGAATAGGCATGATTTTCACTCATGACTCATCCATGGACTTAAGTGGGTGGAACCTGGTTTATGCAGCGATATATCCAGCAACAACTGTAGTTGGCCTGGTCTGCCTGGCCCAGGGTGTCCACCGGATCGGCGCCACCAAAGCGGCCATCATCAATATGCTGGAGCCGGCGGTCTCCATGGTGGTCAGCGTCCTGGTCCTGGGCGGCTCGGAGGTGACAGTGCTCTCCCTCATCGGCTGCGGACTGATCCTTACCTCCGTGGTGGTGGTCACGCTGACAAAGGGGGAGAAGGGAGAAACACCGGTAAAACAGGGGGAAAGCGGCGGGAAGGGCGGCGGTTGACATTGCGCCCGGCGGCAAAAGACGATATAATAAGACAAAATCTGCCGCGAAAGAGGGCCTTGCCATGTATATTGCCGATCTCCATATCCATTCCCGCTTTTCCCGGGCCACCAGCCGGGAGCTGGACGCGCTCCATCTGGACTGGTGGGCCCGGCGCAAGGGCATCGGCCTTCTGGGAACAGGGGACTTCACCCATCCCGCCTGGCGGAAGGAGCTGCGGGAGCACCTGGTGGAGGCGGGGGAGGGAGTCTATGCCCTCCGGCCGGAGCTGCGGCTGCCGGACGCGCTGCCCGGGGAGGAGCCCCTCTTCGTGGTGACGGGGGAGATCAGCTGCATCTACAAGCGACACGGGCGGACGCGAAAGGTCCATCACCTGATCCTCATGCCGTCCCTGGAGGCGGCGGAGGAGCTCTCCGCCCGGCTGGAGGCCATCGGCAACATTCACTCCGACGGCAGGCCCATCCTGGGCCTTGACAGCCGGGACCTGCTGGCGCTGACGCTGGAGGTGTCGCCGGAGGCGGAGCTGGTCCCCGCCCATATCTGGACGCCTCATTTCTCCCTCTTCGGCGCCTTCTCCGGCTTTGACACCCTGGAGGAGTGCTTTGGGGATCTGGCCGGAGAGATTCACGCGGTGGAGACCGGCCTCTCCTCTGATCCCCCCATGAACTGGCGCCTCTCCGCCCTGGACCATCTGCATCTCCTCTCCCACTCTGACGCCCACTCCCCCTCCAAGCTGGGGCGGGAGGCGGATCTCCTGGGGGGAGAGCGGACCTATCCGGCTCTGCTCCGGGCGGTCCGCAGCGGGGAGGGGCTCCTGGGGACGGTGGAGTTTTTCCCGGAGGAGGGGAAGTACCACCTGGACGGCCACAGAATCTGCGGCGTCTGCCTGACCCCGGCGGAAACGGAGGCGCGGGACGGCCTCTGCCCGGTGTGCGGAAAAAAACTCACCATCGGCGTGGAGCACCGGGTGGAGGCCTTGGCGGATCGCCCCATGGGGTATCGCCCTGACAGTGCCAGACCCTTTGAAAGCCTGGCGCCCCTCCCGGAGGTGATCGCCGCCTCCACCGGCGCCTCCCCCACGGGGAAAAAGACGGCAGCGCTGTACGAAACCATGCTGGAGGAGCTGGGGACGGAGTTTACTATCCTGCGCCGCACCGCCCTGGGGGACATTGAGGCTGTGGCGGGTCCCTGCGTGGCGGAGGGGATCCGCCGCCTGCGGGCGGGACAGGTAGAGCGCCGGGCCGGCTATGACGGGGTCTACGGCGTCATCTCCCTCCTGACTCCCGGGGAGATCCAGCGCCTGGGGGGACAGCTCTCCCTCTTCGGCGCTGAGGCAAGGAAAACGGCCGCCGGCGGAACACGGGAGCTCAAGCGGAGGAAGACGGCGGAAAAGGTGCCGGCGGAGGCGGCGCCTGCAGAACCCAACGAGGCCCAGCGATGCGCTGTCACCGCCCCGGAGCGGGTGGTGGCGGTGGTGGCCGGACCGGGCACCGGCAAGACAAAGACCCTGGTGGAGCGGATCGCCTATCTGGTGGAGGAGCGGGGCGTCAGGCCCCGGGAGATCACCGCCGTCACCTTTACCAATCAGGCTGCGGCGGAGATGCGCCAGCGCCTGGAGAAACGGCTGGGCGGCAGACGGGCGGTGTCTGGCATGACCATCGGCACCTTCCACGCCATCTGCCTGCAGCTGCTGGGGAAGGTCCGGCTGGTGAGCCGCAGGGAGGCGCTGGGCCTCGCGGAGCAGGTTCTCCGCGCCGCCGGAGAAAAGGGGAGCGCCAAGGCGTTTCTCCAGGCGGTCTCCCGTGTCAAGTGCGGCATCCCTGGGGGGAAGGACGAGCTGGATCCGGCGCTCTATGCGGCGTACTGCGCCGCACTGGAGCAACGGAGCCTGCTGGACTTTGACGATCTCTTGATCCGGGCGCTGGAAAAGGATACCGCCGGGTATGGGGCCTTCACCCATCTGCTGGTGGATGAATTCCAGGACATCAACGCCGTGCAGTATCAGCTCCTCCGCGCCTGGAGCCAAGGCGGACGGAGCCTCTTTGTCATCGGGGACCCGGACCAGTCCATCTACGCCTTCCGCGGAGCGGATGGCCAGTGTTTCGACCGCCTCCGCCGGGAGGAGCCGGACACCCGCACCATTGTTTTGACAGAAAATTACCGCTCCACCCCGGAGGTGCTGGAGGCGTCTCTGGCAGTGATCCAGGCGGGGCCGGGGCCGGAGCGGACGCTGCATCCCCATTGCCCCGCCGGCCGCCCGGTGGAGCTGATCGAGCTGGAGGACCCCTTCCAGGAGGGGATTTTCCTGGCAAAAGCCGTCAGCCGCCTCACCGGCGGCGTCGACATGCTGGAGGCCCAGAGCCTGGGGGCGGGGGAGAGGACCTGGGCCTTCTCCGACATCGCGGTGCTCTGCCGCACCCACCGCCAGCTGGAGCTGGTGGAGAAATGCCTGATCCACGACGATATCCCCTGCATCGTCAGCGGCCGGGAGGACTATCTGGAGGACGACACGGTGGCCGCCGCCCTGGCGGTGCTCCGTTTTGCCTGGGACAGCGGCGATGCCGCCGCGGCCGAGACAGCCCTGCGCATCCTGTGGGACTGCCCGGCGGACCTCCTGGAGAAAGCCAAAGGTGCCCTTTCCGCCCGCCCCGCCCCGGCCTGGCCGGAGCTGGAGGAGGTTTTCCGCGGCTACGGCCCCCTGGAGGCCCTGCTGCGGGAGGCGGCGCTGTGGCAGGAGGCGGTGAGAGAAGAGCCGCCCCGCAGGCTGGTGGAGCGCTGGGCGGAGCGGCACGGCAGCTCCCACGCCCTGGAGCAGCTGCGGAATCTGGCGGTGTTCTACCCGGATTTCCCCGCCCTGTGGCAGGCCCTGACCCTGGGGCAGGAGGCGGACCTCCGCCGGGCGGCGGGGAAGGGCTGGGAGAGCGGCGCGGTGTGCCTCATGACCTTCCACGGCGCCAAGGGGCTGGAGTTCCCTGTGGTATTCGCCGCCGGGCTCAGCGAGGGAATGGTTCCCCTGGTCTCCCCAAGCGGCCGGACAGACAGCGAGGAGGAGCGGCGCCTTTTATATGTGGCCATGACCCGGGCCCGGGAACGGCTTTTCCTCACCTGCGGCGGCGCGCCCTCCCCCTATCTGGCGGCGCTGCCGGGAGATGTGATCCGCTCCCGCCGTCAGCGGGAGCGGCCCGCAGAGCAGCTGTGCCTCTTTTAAGGGGATAACTCCCTTGACAAACGGCCCCTTCTGCCGGATAATAGGGAGAAATAAGAACCTTTTTCACGGGAGGCAGACAGATGAAACAGTGTATGGACGCGGACAATCTGCACCGCAGACTGAAAAAGATCATCGGCCAGGTCCAGGCCATCGACCGCATGGTGGATGAAGACATCCCCTGTGAGGACATCCTCTCCCAGATCAACGCCGCCAAATCCGCCCTCCACAAGGTGGGACAGGTGGTGCTGGAGGGACATATCCAGCACTGCGTGCGGGACGGCATCCAGCACGGGGACGTGGATCAGACCATTGCGAACTTCACAAAGGCTGTGGAGCGTTTCGCCAATATGAATTGAAGACAGCGGAAAACAGAGCAGGGCCGGGAGATTTCCCCGGCCCTGCTGCGCCTTTCAAAACTACGCGCAGTACCCCGCAAGGGGCCGCAGCAGCAGGCGGAGCGTCCCGTAAACTGACGACCCCGGGAACATACCGCCCGGAACCGGTGGGGTTAATGCTGCGGCAGGCATCTGCAGAAAAGGCATCGCCTTTGGCCGACAGCGGCAGCGGGATGCCGGGGCGAAGAGAGGAACCCTCTTGACAACCCATACCCCTATAGGTATAATGAGGGCATACCTGTATGGGTATGATTTTTTGGGGGCAGTGTGTGTAGAGGCTGCTCTGCTATGGGAGGAATGACATGAAGACGCTGGAGAGATGGCTGGAGTGGGGCGGGACCAAAAAGGACATCACGCTTTTGGCGCTCTCTGCCGCAGCGCTGGTGGTGAGCCTGGCAGGCCGGACACTGCTGCCCTTTGACCCGGCCTGGATCGCGGTGGTGCTCTGCGGTGTCCCCATCGTGTTGGAGGCGGTGATCGGCCTTGTAACAGCCTTTGATATTAAAGCGGATGTGCTGGTTTCCATTGCCCTCATCGCCTCAGTGGCGACGGGTGAGATCTTTGCCGCCGGGGAGGTGGCCGCCATTATGCAGCTGGGAGGGCTGCTGGAGGATCTGACGGTGGCACGGGCCAGAGCGGGGATTGAGCGGCTGGTCCACCTGACCCCCCGCACCGCCCGAGTGCTCCGCGGCACAGAGGAGCGCGTTGTCCCGGCGGAGGAGGTACAGGTGGGGGATCTCCTGCGGGTGCTGCCGGGGGAGACGGTGCCGGTGGACGGCGTGATAACTGCCGGCGAGACCTCCGTCAACCAGGCTGTGATGACCGGGGAATCCCTGCCGGTGGATAAGGGAGCGGGGGACGAGGTCTCCAGCGGAACAGTGAACCAGTTCGGCGCTTTTGAAATGCGGGCGACGAAGGTGGGAGAGGACAGCTCCATCCAGCGGATGATCCGCCTGGTCCAGTCCGCCGACGCGGGCAAGGCCAAAATCGTGGGCCTTGCCGACCGCTGGGCTACCTGGGTGGTGGTCATCGCCCTGGCCGCAGCGGTTATCAGCTATTTTGTCACCCATGAGATCATCCGCTCTGTGACTGTGCTGGTGGTGTTCTGTCCCTGCGCCCTGGTGCTGGCCACGCCCACGGCCATTATGGCCGCCATCGGCAACGCCACAAAGCACGGCTTTCTGGTGCGGGAGGGGGATGCTCTGGAGCGGCTGGCGGGAGTGCGGAAAATCGCCTTTGACAAGACCGGTACGCTGACCTACGGTGTTCCCCAGGTGGCGGCGGTGATGAGTCTTCTGCCGGAGGTGCCGGAGTCGGCCCTCTACGGCTATGCCGCCGGCGCCGAGCTGCGCTCGGAGCACCCCCTGGGAAAGGCCATTGTCCGCTGTTTCCGCCAGCAGAGCCAGGAGGCGCCGCCGGCGGTGGAGCAGTTTCAGATGCTGCCGGGGCGGGGCGTCTCTGCCCGGGCGGCGGGGCGGCAGATCCTGGCGGGCAACCTGGAGCTGATGCGGGAGCAGGGGGTGGACTTCCCCCAAAGCTGCGGCGCGGAGCGCTATCTGGCGGAGGGCTGCACCGTGGTCTATCTGGCCGTGGATGGCAGGGCTGCCGGATTCCTGGCCCTGTCCGATACCATTCGGTCTGACGCGGCGGAGGTGATTGCCGCCATCCGGTCCGCCGGTGCCGCGCCGGTGCTCCTCACCGGGGACCACGACAACGCCGCCCAGCACATTGCCGGACAGTTGGGGCTGGCAGAGGTCCACAGCAGCTGCCTGCCGGAGGATAAGCTGCGCTACATAGACGCCTCCCAGCGGCAGGGGGAGCAGGTCTGCATGATCGGCGACGGCATCAATGATGCGCCCGCGCTGAAAAAGGCCCATGTGGGCATTGCCATGGGCGGCGTGGGCAGCGATATCGCCGTGGACGCCGCAGACATCGCCCTGGTCAACGACGATATTCAGGAGCTGCCCCATCTGCTGCGGCTGGCCAGGCGGATGATGGTGACCATCAAGTGCAATATGACCTTCTCCATGGCGCTGAACTTCCTGGCCATTATCCTGGCGCTCCGGGGAAATCTGGATCCGGTGGTGGGGGCGCTGGTCCACAATGCCGGCTCTGTTTTTGTGATTATCAATTCAGCGCTGCTGTTGAAATGGAGGAAAAAGAAACGCTGACGGTTGCTGCGATTGTGCTTGGGGCCATCATCCTCGCGGGCGGGCGGTATTTCCTGGTCAACGGCAAGGCGGATGCGGAGGAGCGGCGGATCTATCTGGTGACGGCCCTTGTGGGGGCAGTGATCCTTGCTGCGGCGGTTATCAAGGCTTTCGTGTGGGGATTTTGACCGCAGGGCGGGGAGCGAAGAGACGGCGGCTGTCAGGGCCGCCGTCCTTTTTGCTGGGATTCACACATAGAAACCAGACTTTTTACAAAAGAAAGAATTGCCATGGTAGATGGATGCGGCTATAATAAAAAAGAACGAATGGCATGGGGCTCCCTGTAATACGGGGCCGTATTGCAGGCGGGACGCAGGTAGCGTGCGCCCCTGCAGAAGATCGGAAAGCTTGATGGGAGGAAAAAGGTATGAAAGTCGGAATGCTGACAAGCGGCGGAGACTGCCAGGGGTTGAACGCGGCGCTGCGGGGTGTGGCCAAGACGCTGTACAACGAGCTGGGCAGCACTGTGACGATCTACGGGATCCGGGACGGATACCGGGGGCTTATTGAAAAGGACTACCATATTATGCACCCGGAGGATTTCTCCGATATCCTCACCCGGGGCGGCACCATCCTGGGGACCTCCCGGCAGCCCTTCAAGGAGATGCAGAAGGCCGCGGAGGACAGCGAGGAGACCAAGCTGCAGAAGATGCTGCGGACCGTTGAGCAGGAGGGGTTTGACTGCCTGGTGATCCTGGGAGGGAACGGCACCCACAAGACGGCAAACCTCCTCAGCGAGCACGGCGTCAACGTGGTGACGCTGCCCAAAACCATTGACAACGACCTGTGGGGAACGGAGATGACCTTCGGGTTCCAGTCCGCCATGGATATCGCCACGGCGGTAATTGACTCCATCCATTCCACCGCCTTTTCCCACTCCCGGGTCTTCATTGTGGAGATCATGGG
>CAJFPI010000250.1 GCA_904398675.1 uncultured Oscillospiraceae bacterium | reverse complement strand
GCGGGGACTCGAACCCCGGGCCTCCTGCTCCCAAAGCAGGCGCGCTACCAACTGCGCAACACCCCGATATGAAGTTGTGGGACTGCTGGGCGGTTTCTCCCAAAGCAAGCGCGCTACCAACTGCGCTACACCCGGTTATCTGATCGGCTGCCCGCAGGGGAGGTACAGGTGTTATCCATGTCTGCAGATCGCGCTGGAGCTGGCCGCTGGTGGGCAGGCTCCTTCTGAGAAGATGCGCCCGGCGGCACAGGGGCTGATCAGCCCGCACCAAACAGATGGGACCATCCTCAAGGAGAAGCGGCTTCTATTATACCTGATTTTCTTGTCCTTTGCAAGAGTTTATAGTATACTGTTCCCTGAGATCTGTGCAAGGAGAAATGAACGCCATGCGGATGAGAAAAAAGAAGAACCTGGACACACGGATGGAGGCCTGCGCGGCCCTGTGGGTGAAAGACCCCGCAGCGCTGCGGGGACACTGGCGGGAGAAAAAGCCCGACGCCCGGAAGCTCCGGCTGGAGCTGGGCTGCGGCAAGGGGCGCTTCACCGCTGAGACCGCCGCCGCCCACCCGGAGGACCTGTATGTGGCCGTGGAGCGGGTGCCTGACGCCATGGTCATCGCCATGGAGCGGTGCCGGGCCATGGGGCTGACCAACGTGTTTTTCATCGACGGAGACGCGGCGGAGCTGGACCGCTATTTCGCCCCCGACGAGGTGGACCTGCTCTACATCAACTTCTGTGACCCCTGGCCGTCGGTGAAGCACGCCCGCCGCCGCCTGACCTATGAGACGTTCC
This sequence comes from uncultured Oscillospiraceae bacterium, assembly GCA_904398675.1. GTDB lineage: Bacteria > Bacillota > Clostridia > Oscillospirales > Oscillospiraceae > CAJFPI01. Next base: position 3,944 of record CAJFPI010000250.1, on the reverse strand, counting down.
TGCGGGGCTACCGGAAGGTGCTCGCCGACGGGGGCCGCATCGAGTTCAAGACCGATAACCACGACCTGTTCGAGTGGTCCCTGTTCCAGTTCCCCAAGGCGGGCTATGAGCTGTCTGAGGTCACCCGGGACCTTCACGCCAACGGCATCCAGGGGGTCATGACCGACTACGAGGAGAAGTTCCACGCCCTGGGCACCCCCATCAACCGCTGTGTGGGCACCAAGGTGGCGCTGCCCGACGTGCCCATTTTGGAGGGGCTGGCCCGCCGCCTGCCGGACCACGATATCCGGGCTGTGGAGGAAGGGGACCTGGACGCGGTGCTGGCCCTGCTCCAGACCGACCCGGACTACTTCGCCCTGGACGGCAAGCAGCCTGACCTCAACAGCCTCCGGGCGGACCTGACCGCCCTGCCCCCCCGGTGCGCACCGGAGCAGAAGCACTATGTGGCCTTCTGGCGGGACGGGAAGCCGGAGGCGGTGCTGGACTGGGTGGAGGGCTACCCCCGGGAGCAGACCCTGTGGGTGGGCTTCTTCCTGGTGGACCGCGCCCTCCGGGGCCAGGGCCTGGGAAAGCGGATCATCTCCGCCCTGGTGGGCGCGGCCTGTGACGGGGGGATGGACAGCCTGCGCCTGGCCTGCCTGGAGGGCAACGAGGCGGGCCACCGCTTCTGGGAGGCCCTGGGCTTCCGGGACCTGCGGAAGGGGGAGGCCCTCTCCGGCCAGACCAGCTCTGTGTGGGTGATGGAGCGGCTTACTGCCCCGGACGATAGCCGGAAAGGATCGTAAACGAGCGGATCAAATTTCGAGAGCACCTGACCCAGACTTTTTCTGTGTCAGGTGCTCTCAGAATGTATAATAGCCAATAGAGTGATAAGCGGCATAGATATGCCACAGTAAAATTAACGATAAACATAAAATTCTTGTTGACATGGAGGCCCTCATAGTGTACCATGTAGTTAACGATAAACGATAAAATATATATGCTAAACGAAACCGGAGGTACAACATGAGCTACATGGATATGCGGAAAACATCTAGCGTGATCGACAGGATATTAAACCTTGTGCAGATCATCATGGCCATTGGCGGCGCGGTGGTTATCATTGCGATCATTGTCATGCTTGTTTTTGGGGACAGGATCTTACAAGCTGCAGATGTTTCCCTCTCACTGGGGGAATTGAGCCTCAGTCTCAAAGATCTATCCCAAGTGGTCGATATCTCCGCGTTGAAGATCAGTATGATCTTTGACCTTGCCGCCGTGGTAGTCCTGCTCGCGTTTGGCTGGTATGTGATCAGGCTGTTCCGCAGACTGCTTGGCCCGATGAAAGAGGGGCGGCCCTTTGACAACGGCGCTTCAAACGTCATCCGGCGGCTGGCGTGGGCCGTCCTGATCGGTGGAGCCGTGAATGAGCTGATCGGCATGATCGCGGTTTTTGTTGAGACAAAGGCCATATATTTCACGGCCCTTTTCCATACGGAGGCCGTGACAGGTCATACCATAGACCATGTGATAGACGTCAGTTTCGTCTTGACATCACTGGTCCTGTTCCTGCTCTCCTATATTTTCCGCTATGGCGAAGAATTGCAAAAAGAGTCTGACGAAACATTGTGAGGTGCCAAATGGGGAAGATCATACTTCGCCTTGACAGGGTAATGTCAGATCGGAAAATGAGCCTAAAGGAACTGTCGGAACAGGTCGGAGTTTCCAATGTAAACCTGTCGAAAATAAAGACCGGTAAGATCAGCGCGATCCGCTTTTCAACGCTGAAAGCGATCTGCGAGGCGCTGGATTGCCAGCCGGGAGATATCCTGGAATACGACCCGGACAGTGAGGATGACATCTGATGCTGTCTGGCTGGCACACTTGATCAGACGGGTCTCAGCGCGGTCTGGCCGATCTTGGGGCCTGGACGAAAGGGTAAGGAGAGATCTAGCATGACACACATATCAAACGAGAGGTTGCGTCCCATGGAGGACAGGGACCGGCAGGCTGTGCTGGCCCTATCCCGCGCCTGGGCGGAGGAGGGCATCACCTACGGCTACTTCGCCAACGGCGAGGGGGAGCTGGACAGCTGCCGCTGCTGGGTGGCGGAGGCAGACGGCAGCGTGGTGGGCTACGCCGCCGGACAGATGGAGACCGCCTCCCGGGACAGCAGCATCCAAAGGGCGGGGGACCAGTGGTTCGAGCTGGAGGAGCTGTATGTGGACCGGGCGCACCGAAGCCGCGGCCTGGGGGGCCGGCTGCTGGACTATGTGGAGGGACAGCTGCGGGGCCAGGGCGTCCGGCGGGTCATGCTCACCGGAGCTGACCGGGACCAGGGACCGCTGCTGCGGTTTTACCTGCGCCGGGGGATGACCCTGTACTCCTTCCGGGCCTTTCGGGACCTGTGACCAGGAAGGACTGGAAACTTTTTGTGAAATCTGTTGAGAAGATATAGTAATCGGCGGGGAAGTGTGCTACAATACTCCTAAGAGGGCGGAAGGAGCCGCCCAATGCCCGCTCTCGGGCGGGACGAAAGGAGCTGAACGTATGAAGTTTACGTTTACAGGCAAGAAGGTCAACCTGTCCAACCGCGTCCAGAGCTACGCGGAGAAGAAAGTTGGCAAGCTGGAGCGCTATTTCAAGACCGAACCGGAGGCCAGTCTGGTGTTCTCCGTGGAAAAAGACCGCAACAAAGTGGAGCTGACCATCCGCTCCGGCAGCATGGTGCTGCGGGTGGCGGAGAGCACTTCCGACCTGTTCGCGTCCATCGACGCGGCAGTGACCTCCATGGAGCGGCAGCTGCGCAAGCACAAGACCCGCCTGGAAAAGCGCCTGCGGCAGGATGCCTTTGAGCGCACCGTGCCCGCCGAGGAGGCGTCCACCCTGGTGCCCGACGTGGTGGAGGAGAGCGAGTTCGAGGTGGTGCGCACCAAGAAGTTCCCCATCAAGCCCATGACGGTGGACGAGGCCATCCTCCAGATGGATCTGCTGGACCATACCTTCTACGCCTTCAAGGATGAGGACAGCGGCGCTTTCGCCGTGGTCTACCGCCGGAACAACGGTGGCTACGGCCTCATCGAGGACGAGACATAAGATCTGACAGGATAAATACCGCCCCGCCGGGTACTCCCGGCGGGGCGGTATTGCTTTGATGCGGTCAGGGATGGTCGGTGGGAGTGCCGGCGAAGGGGTTCTTCGCCACATCCACGATGAATTGGGCGGCCCGCTCGATGCCCACCACGCTGGTGTTCAGCGCCAGGTCGTAGTTGGTGTAGGAGCCCCAGTCCCGGCCGGTGTAGTGCTTGTAATAGGCCCGGCGGCGCTTGTCCTTGGTCTCCAGGCGCTTCTCCGGCTCCTGCTCCGACTCGCCGTAGAGCCGGACGATGCGCTCGGCCCGGAAGGGGACGTTGGCGTGGACAAAGACCTTCAGGCAGTCCTCCCGGTCCCGGAGGATGTAGTCCGCGCAGCGGCCCACGATGACGCAGGGGCCCTTTTCCGCCAGGTCCAAAATGACCTTGCACTGGATGACCCAAAGGAAATCGTCGGCGGACAGGCCCTGCATGGGCTGGTGGCGGCCCATCCCGGCAAAGGCGTAGGAGAACAGGTTCTTCCAGGGGGAGGCGTCCTCTCCCTGCTGCTCCACGAACTTCTCATCGAAGCCGGTCTCCACGGCCACCTGCTTGACCAGCTCCTTGTCGTAGTAGGGCACATCCAGCAGCTCGGCCACCCGCTTGCCCACGGTGCGGCCGCCGCTGCCGAATTCCCGGCTGACGGTGATGATCTGCTTGCTCATAGAAACGACCTCCTTCTGTTTCCTTGGATGAGGGTGGATGGGTCATTTGGACGGGGCCGGGGGATCGCCCTCCAGCCGTCTGAGCTGGCGGGCGGCCCGCCCGTCGATGATAAGGGCCACGACGAAGGTGATGACCACGGAAACGGGCATGGACGCCAGCAGGCCGTAG
>CAJFPI010000249.1 GCA_904398675.1 uncultured Oscillospiraceae bacterium | reverse complement strand
CTATCAGAAACCATGGGGGTCGTCCAACGGTGATGACTTAGCAACGTCTCTTCAACCAACCGGACGGCCCCTATTCTTGTGACAGGAAGGCACGGCATAACAAAACGATTCATGAAATGACAGGAGGGAACGACAGTGAAAAGGAACGCAAATATTGACCTGTGCGGGATTCGAAACCTGCTCTCTGTGCTGGAGCAGAGCGGATTCAGCAGGCAGGAGCTGCGCAGGATCCTAGCACGGATTGCCGCCCAGACCGGCGCGGACATCATCTTTATTGCGGAATAAGGCGGAGGACCTGTGCAGCTTGCTGCAGAGGACGCCGAAAAAATTGTTGGTATTTTCCGGCGGTTTACATGGAAATTTGGCAGTGGCTGTGGTATTGTGTGTAGCTGACAGGAGGAGGTGCATGCCATGACGGAGAAAGCCGGGGTCAAGGGGGATCTGGCGCTGGCGCAGCAGCGGGTCATTGTGATTGAGGCGGCGGAGCAGCAGGAGACCGCCAGGCTGCGCGTTGCGGCCTACTGCCGGGTCAGCTCCGACTCCAGCGATCAGCACAATTCCTTCCTGGCCCAGCTCAACTACTACACCTCCCTGGTCGGCAGCAGGGACAGCTGGACACTGGTTGATATTTATGCCGATGAGGGCATCACCGGTACCTCGGCGGAAAGGCGCCCGGACTTCCAGCGGCTGCTCGCTGACTGCCGGAAGGGGCTGGTGGACAAGGTCCTGGTGAAGTCCATCTCCCGGTTCGCCCGGAACACGGTGGACTGCCTCCACTACATCCGCGCCCTCCGGCAGATGGGCATCGCGGTGATCTTCGAGAAGGAGAACATCAACACCCTGGATTCCGACAGCGAGATGATCATCACCATGATGGGCGCCTTCGCCCAGGCGGAGAGCGAGTCCATGAGCCAGAATATCCGCTGGGGCAAGCGGCAGGCCATGCGGGAAGGCAGGGCCTATCTAAACTACTCCAATCTATATGCCTACGAAAAAGGACCGGACGGCAGACCCCAAGTGATCCCGGAGCAGGCGGAGGTCGTCCGGCGCATCTACAACAGTTTCCTGGCCGGGCAGAACCTGCGCATGATCCAGGCATGGCTGGAGGATGAAAAGATCCCCAGTGTCTGGGGCGGCACAGCCTGGACTATTTCCTCCATCCGCGGTATCCTGACCAATGAGAAATACTGCGGGGACGTTCTCCAGCAGAAGACCTTCATCAGCGACTGTATTGAACGAAGGTCCATCCGGAACACCGGCCAGCTCCCCATGTATCTGATTCAGGACCACCACGAGGGGATCGTCAGCCGGGAAACCTTCCATGCGGTCAAGGCGGAATTTGCCCGGCGGAACGCCGGGAAAGCCCCCAGCCGGAACAAGTCCCCCACTGGCCGGTCCTGCTACAGCGCCAAGTACGCCCTCACCGAGCGGCTGGTCTGCGGTGAGTGTGGGACCGCCTACCGCCGGTGCGCGTGGACAAAACGGGGGAAGAAACGGGTGGTGTGGCGGTGCGCCAGCCGGGTGGACTACGGCTCGCGCTACTGTAAGGACTCTCCCACTATGGATGAGAACCCCCTGCAGGAGGCCATCCTCGCCGCTATCAACTTGGCCATGAGCCGGAAGGAGGAGCTGATAGCACAGATCGAGGATTCCATGGGGCTGGAGCTGGCCCTCATCCCCGGCGAGACCATGAGCGTCTCGGACATGGACCGGCTGATCAGTGAATTGGAGCAGGAATTCCGAAAATTGTTCGCCGCATCCAGGGAGGAGGGCGGATACCTGGGCCATGCGGATGCCTTCAAGCGCATCACCCTAGATATGGCTGCCCTGAAGGAGCAGCGGGACGCCCTGCTGGAGCAGCAGCATACGGACTCCGCCGCCAGCCGGCGAATCCGGGACGCGGTGAGGCTCCTGGACGCCGGCTCCGCGGCCATCACAGAGTGGGACGAGAGCATGATCCGCCAGCTGGTAGACACGGTGACTGTGCTGGCGGCGGACCGCATCCTGGTCCGCTTGCGGGGCGGCGTGGAGATAGAGCAGCCGGTGGAGGAGGCGCAGGTAAAATGGTATGCATAACTGGCGGCCGCGCCCTTCTTCCCGGGAGAACCGGGAGAAACTTCTGCACCGTCTGGATATTCATAAACATTTAGGAGCTGCAACTGTTATCGGATTTTTCAATATTAATGCGGATCGTCCTGTATTGACATTCCTGTGGTCCTGTCTTAGAATAAGCCTGCCGCCTCAATCGCATTTTGATGCGGCGGCTATTTTATGTAAAGGAGCAAAGATTGGATACGATGAAACGGTTTTTAGCACTGTTGCTTGCAGCGATCATGGCCATGTCTCTTGCAGCTTGCAGCAACAGCGGAAACACGGGTGACAACAGCGGCGGCAGCAATGCCGGAAACAACAGCACCAACCAGGGAAATGAAGGTGGAAACAGCGATACCACCGCCGTCACCTACCCCCTGACCCTGACCGACATGGCCGACCGGGAAGTGGTTTTGGAAACGGAGCCGGAGCGGATTGTCAGCGGCTACTATATCTCCTCCTCCGCCTGCCTGGCCCTGGGCCTCGCCGACCGGATGGTGGGCGTGGAGGACAAATCCAACTCCCGGCCGATTTACTCTCTGGCCGCGCCGGAGCTGATCGATCTGCCCAACGTTGGCTCCGCCAAGTCCTTTGATCTGGAGACCTGCATCGCAGCGGAGCCGGATCTTGTCATTCTCCCCATGGCACAGCAGGACACGGCGGACACCCTGGCCGAGATGGGGATTCCCGCCATTGTGGTGCTGCCGGAGAGCCACGGGCAGCTCATTGAGATGTTCACCTTGATCGGTACTGCCACCAACTCCATGGAGGCAGCGCAGACCCTGATCGACTACTACACGGACAAGCTCGCCCAGGTGGAGAGCCTGACCGCCTCCCTCTCTGACGAGGAGCGCCCCGTGGTTTATATCGGCGGCACCAGCAGCTATCTCACCACTGCTCCCGCTGAGATGTATCAGGCCTCTCTGATCACCTCCGCAGGCGGCACCAACGCCGGCAACGAGATCGAGGGGAATGACTGGGTGGACATCAGCTACGAGCAGCTGCTGGCCATGGATCCGGACATTATTGTGATCCCCACCAACAACTTTGCCACCTCTGCGCCGGAGTATACGGTAGATGACATCCTGTCTGATCCGGAGCTCAGCGAGGTGACCGCGGTGAAAAACGGGGCGGTTTATCAGATGACCACCGGCTTTGAGGCCTGGGACAGCCCCTGCCCCTCCGGCATTCTGGGCACGCTGTGGATGCTGACGACCCTGCACCCCGACCTCTACAGCAACGAGGACTTTGTGGCCGACGCCCAAACATTCTATGAGACCTTCTATGGTTTCACCCCCGATGCCGAGGCGCTGGCCCAGTAGGCCCATATGCGTTTCCCCACAGGACGCCGCCGATTCCACAGCGGCGTCCTGTGCTTTTCTGGGCAAGAGACCATGTGCCGTCTCGGACGGCACATACCTGACATCCCGTCACGCAGGACGGGATGTCAGGTATGTTGAGAAACCGTATCTGCTCCGCCACTGCCTGGCAATACAGCACATACACCTCTGCATGTGCACCCAGGCCATGGCGCAGCACAAAGAGAAAAAGAAATGGGGACATCTATGGCAAAGCAAAGCAATTTGGCACACCGGAAACTGGTAACGGCGGCCTTTCTTGTGGTGGGGGCGGCCCTGGCGGCGGCAGCGCTGGGCTCCTGCTGCGTGGGAAAATACCCCATCTCCCTGCAGGAGATCGGGCGCATCCTCACCGGCGGCGAGGTGGAGGAGATGACCCGGCGGGTCTTCTGGAATCTCCGTCTCTCCCGCACGGCGATGGCCGTCCTCAGCGGGGCGGGGCTGGGCCTGGCAGGCGCGGTCTATCAGATCATCTTTAAAAACCCCCTGGCCTCGCCGGACATCATCGGTATCTCCTCCGGGGCCAATCTGGGCGCTGCTGCGGCCATCGTGGCCGTCAGCGGCGCTATGGCCACCGTGGCTGCCGGTGCCTTTCTCGGCGGTCTTTTGGCCGTGGCCATGGTGATGCTGCTGGTTCGGGCCACCCGCTCCCTCTCCACCTCCACCTATGTGCTGGCCGGCATCATTATCTCCGCTGTGGCCAACGCCATGATCATGCTGCTGAAATACTACGCCGACTCCGACTCGGAGCTGGCCGCCATCGAGTACTGGACCATGGGTTCCCTGGCCTCGGTGACCGCCAGCAAGGTCCTGACCATCCTCCCCTTCTGGCTGGTGGGATTCGGTGGTTTGCTGCTGTTGCACCGGCAGGTGGGGCTTTTGTCACTGAATGAGGAGGAGTGCCGGATGCTGGGGGTGCGGCTGCGCCCGATTCGCCGGGTGATTTTGCTGCTGTCCACGCTGCTGGTATCCTCGGTAGTCTCTGTGACGGGGCTGATCTCCTTCACCGGCCTCATTGCCCCGCATATCGCCCGGGTCATGATCCGGCGGCAGAACACGCAGACCATGGTCCTCAGCGCCCTGGTGGGTGCCCTGGTTCTTCTGATTGCGGATATTCTGGCCCGGTCACTCTACGCCGCGGAGCTCCCCCTCAGCATCCTCACCACGGTGATCGGAGTCCCGGTGCTGCTGTGGTTCATGTGCAAGAGAAAGGGGGAGATTGCATGACGCCGCTCTTGTCGGTGGAACACCTTACCAGCGGCTATGGCCGCCGGACTGTGGTGCGGGATGTGAGCCTTTCAGTGCAGCGGGGGGAATTCTGCGCTCTACTGGGGCTCAACGGCTGTGGGAAAAGCACACTGCTGAAATCTATCTGCGGTCTGATCCCCGTGCAAGGGGGTATCTGCGCCGTGGAGGGAGAGGACTGCACCCATTTTCACGAGCGGCAGCGAGCGCTCAAAATGTCCTATATTCCCCAGCGGGGCAGCCCTATTGCTGGGAAAACAGTTCTGGATGTAGTGCTGATGGGCTACAACGCCCGGCTGCACCTGTTTGAATCTCCGGGCCGAAGCCTTAAGCAGCAGGCGCTGGATACATTGGGGCAGATGGGTCTTGGGGAGAAAGCGGATCTGGACTATGCGGAGCTGAGTGAGGGCCAGAAACAGCTGGTGATCCTGGCCCGCACCCTGGTACAGGACGCGCCGGTGATGCTGATGGATGAGCCGGACAGTGCCTTGGATTTTGTCAACCGGAACATGGTCCTCCATCAGATCCGCACCATCATACACACGCAGAACCGGGGCGGCCTCATTACCCTCCACGATCCCAACTTTGCCCTGGCCTACTGTGATAGGCTGCTGATGATGAAAAACGGCTCTATCCTGACCCAGGTGCCGCTGCAGACGGCGGGACGGGATGAGATCGAGTCGGCGCTGTCCCAGATCTATGGAGAGATCCGGGTGCTGCAGCATCCGGGGGGATTTGTAATGGTGCGGGCCTAGAGGAATGCGACAGATGGAAGGTTGTTTCAGGAGAATCGGCGTGTATCCAAGTGGTGATTCCGTCTTAGAGACATCCTGGCTCTTCAGCATTATTGCCAAAAAGCAATGCAGACTATAAATCAAATGCGCTGTTGGGTTTCCAGATAACGGAGGACCAGCGGCTGAAGTACGAAACATGGTTCTTTGCCCACTTCCACGATAACCGGATCATAGACCAAAAGCATATCCTGCTCCAGGAGCAGACCGTGCAGATCCTGTAAACAGGCAGAGCAAAGCCGCCGATTCACGGCGGCTTTGCTCTGTCCGTTTCTGGAACTTCACTATTGTTGAGACGTATTTTGCAGCACAGTCAGGCGCACAGCGCCGGAAAGGAGGCCCCCGTGAACGTTCGAAAGCCCACAGACTACAGCGCCCTGTATGCGGCGCTGGACCGGCTCATGGCAGCATCCCTGCCGCAGGCGGAGCTGTACTTTGAAATTGGCCGGGCTGTCAGCGCCAGGGCGGAGAAGGGGGCAGCGGTAGCCGCCTCGGAGTACCTGCAGGCCGCACACCCCAAAACCGCCGGATTCTCCCCCCGGAACCTGCGCCGGATGCGGGAATTTTACCGCGCCTATGAAAACTCTCCCCAGCAGTTGCATCTTGCCATGAAACTTGGCTGGACGCAGAATGTGGTCATTTTGGAGGCGGAGCTTACCTTAGAGGAGCGAGCCTGGTATCTGCGGGCAACGGAGAAATTTGGCTGGTCAAAAGCTGATCTGACCAAGCAAATCAGCGCCTCCGCACACTTGGAAAATTCCCTAGACGGTTCTGAAAACATGTGTTATACTGACCGGGAAGTAACGGTTCAGGAGTGCAGGAAACAGGATGACAAGGATACTTTTTGTATGCCACGGCAATATCTGCCGCAGTCCTATGGCGGAGTTTGTGATGAAGGACCTGGTGAAGAAGGCGGGGCTGGAGGATCAGTTTCAGATTGCCTCCGCCGCCACCAGCAGCGAGGAGATTGGCAACCCGGTCTACCCGCCGGCCCGGCGGAAACTGGCCGAGCACGGCATCAGCTGCTCTGGAAAAATAGCCCGGCAGCTCCGCCGGGAGGACTATGGAAAATACGATCTGCTGATCGGCATGGACCAGGCCAACATCCGCAATATCCGCCGCATCTGCGGCGGCGATCCGGAGGGGAAGATCCACCTCTTGATGGAGTATGCTGGATGCCGGAAGGGGTCCCCGCGCGAGTCCAGTGAAACGGGTCGCGTGGGGAGAGGAGGAACAAGGGAGCATTCGGGGTTTTCGCCGCAGGCGGAAACGGAGAGACGCGTACCTTGTTTCGACGAGGTGGCCGATCCCTG
>CAJFPI010000248.1 GCA_904398675.1 uncultured Oscillospiraceae bacterium | reverse complement strand
TGTCTCCGCCGCTCTTCGTATGCATGCCGAATTATCCCAGGATCCCCAGGTGCTCCAGCAGGATTTTCAGCCCAATCAAAATCAGAATGACGCCGCCGGCCAGCTCTGCCTTCTGCTGGTAGCGGCTGCCAAAACGGTTGCCGATCACCACGCCCAGGAGGGACAGGACAAAAGTAGTACAGCCGATCAGAATGACAGCGGGCAGAATATCCACCTTCAAGAAGGCAAAGGTGATCCCCACCGCCAGCGCATCGATGCTGGTGGCAACTGCCAGAATCAAAAGCTCCCGGATGGAAAAGCCGTTCCCATGGCTCTCCTCCCCCTTCAGCGCCTCATAGATCATTTTCCCGCCGATGTAGGCCAAAAGCAGGAACGCGATCCAGTGGTCGTAGCTTGTGATGTACGCCTCAAACTGCCGGCCGATGGCCCACCCCAACAGGGGCATCAGCGCCTGAAACCCGCCGAAAAACAAGGCGATCAGCAGACTCTGCCCCTTGTCGATCCGGCGCATGTTCAGCCCCTTGCACACCGCCACGGCAAAGGCGTCCATTGACAGCCCCACGCCAACCAAAAACAGCTCCAGTATTCCCATTGTTGCATCCTTTCCCTTCTCGTTCTCATACAGCTGAATATCCCCTTGCCCCCGAGTGAGTCCCAGCTTTGCGCAGAAAAAAGACCCATGTACAGCAACGCTGTACATGAGTCTCGTTCATTAAGGCAAACCAGGCTGCCAGCAGCCAGTGTGTTGACTTGCCGCGCAAACGCGCCACTACTCCCTCATGAGCGCGGCGGGCAGCTACTGCCCCGCCGCATTGTGCTCATATATACCATATTCTTCTGGATTTGTCAATCCGAATCAGGAGGATTTTAGGGGAAAATGCCGTTGCTCCCAATAGAAAAACCTGTTACAATGGCTGCGATATTCCATTCACGGGAGGATTTCCATGAAAAAGACCTTTGTCACCACCATGCCGGACCATGTGGGGGCATTTTTAAAGGCCAGCCGCCGTTTCGCCGCCCTTGAGGCCAACATCACCCGGGTCAGCTACAATAAGGCCGTGGATACCCACACTCTCTTTATCGAAGCGGAGGGAACGCCGGAGGCGCTGGATCAGGCTACAGAGGAATTGGCAGCCATCGGCTATCTCCCCAACGCCGGGAACGGCGGCACCGTGCTGCTGATGGAGTTCAAGCTGCAGGATGTTCCCGGCGCGGTAACGCCGGTGCTGGCGCTGATCCAGCAGTTTGCCTTCAACATCTCCTATATCAGCTCCCAGGAGAATGGCAGCGGCTATCAGCTCTTTAAAATGGGGCTTTTTGTAGAAAACCCGGATTCTGTTTCCCGGTTCCTGGAGGAGGCGTCCCGGCTCTGCGCGGTGCGGGTCATTGACTACGACAAGATCGAGCGGACCTTTGACAACAGCATCTTCTATATCTCCTTTGCCAACGAGCTGGCATCCCGTATGGGACTGGGCGAGGAGGCGCGCAGCGAGCTGGTCATCCAGTCAAATCTTGTCATGCAGATCCTTGACGAGCACGGCGGCTCCCCCCACAAGACCTTCGAATTTGTGGGAAAATTCGGGGAGTCCCTGGCCCGCTACAGGGGGGAGTATTTCGCCCCCCGGCTCACCTGCCTTGCCCTGACGCCGGAGGTGACGCTGACGCTCATCGAGCCCCCCTGCGGCAGCAACACCGCCATTTTGCGCTATGAAAACCAGCTGCTCTTCATCGACACCGGCTATGCCTGCTACCGGGAGGAGATGCTGGAGTGTCTCCACGCCATGATCCCGGATTTTGACGCCTGTCATAAAGAGGCTGTGGTGACCCACGCCGACGTGGACCACTGCGGCCTTCTGGAGCTCTTTGACACGGTTTGGACCAGCCAAAAGAGCATCCATTCCCTTCTTGCCGACAGAACGGACGCCGGCGGGCTGCGGGAGCGCAACCCCCTCCACGCGCCCTATATCCGCATCTGCAAGCTTTTGACCCGCTATCAGCCGCCGGAGCCGGAGACCCTGCGGGTCATTGCCGGAACGGAACAGCCCATCGAGTCCCCTTTGGAGCGGACAGGCTCCTTCTCCTTCGGCCCTCTCTCCTTCGAGGTGTGGGAGGGGGCAGGCGGCCACCTGCCCGGCGAGATCGTTCTCATAGAGCGGTCCTGCAAGGTAGCTTTCACCGGGGACATCTATATCAACCTCAAGGAGACTACTCGGGAGCAGACCGCCTATAACCGCTATGCCCCCTATCTGATGACATCTGTGGACACCGATCCGGCCCTGGCTGCCCGGGAGCGGCAGGCCCTCTTCTCCCTGCTTCCGCCCGGGACGTGGAACCTCTTCGGCGGCCACGGCCTGAATAAAACGATTGTCATTCCAGAAATGGACAGTGATTCATCAGGTGTGCCGGGCCGCCGGTGATTTCTCCAAAAATGTGAAACGCGGGATTGGGCGGTCTCATTTTCCCTCTTTGCACCCGCATACAAAATAAAGGTTTCTTTCTCCAGACGGCTATGCTATAATTTCCAGGGAGGAGATATGTGTCTCCCGAGCCCGCCGTTCTGGGGAGCAGTAAGGAGTCTTTATGTCAAACAGGCAAATACCAGTACACCATTCAGAAACTGCTCAGCGAGAAATTTGTTTTCAGATGCCGGCAAGTCATATCTGCCGCGCTGTGGTGTTTTCCTGCGCTCATTTTATGTCCTGCGCCCCTCTGTCCTGATGGATTCGGGCGGCTGCAGGACATTTTTTGTTGGAACCATTTGCAGAGGGATAAGATGGAGGATCCAGTATGACTTTACTGCAGCAGTGTCAGATCTGGCACGAAAACGGCGCGTATCAAAAGATCATCGATGCCATTGAGGCTGTCCCCCAGGCGGAGCACACGCCGGAGCTGGACAGCGAATTGGCGCGGGCCTATAACAACCTGGCAGGCGTGGAAGACAAGGACATGTACCGAAAGGCCATTTCCCTTCTCAAGCCCCACGAGGAATATTTCAAAGGCGACCACTGCTGGAATTTCCGGATGGGCTACGCCTACTACTACCTGGACCGGGAGGATCTGGCCCTTCCATACTTTGCGCAGGCGCTGGAGGCCCGCCCCGGCGATGCGGACACCCAGGCGCTGATGGATGACTGCCGCAGGCGCCTCTCCCTCCCCAGGTTTGCAAGGAATTTCCGTCAGAGAACGGAAGAGGCATGGTCCGCCTTCCTCCGCGAAGAGGCCGGGCTGCGCCGTCTGATGGACCGGCACTGCGACCGGGACGCTGGCGAGGAGCTTATAAAAAAATGCGGGGAGATCCTGAATCTTGCTTTGGAGGACGTTTCCTTTGAACTGGGGTACAACGGAAAGAAGTATGAGCTGATCCTCACGCCGGAGGGCAGCTGCGCCGGGCTTTTCCCCCTGGTCTACTTCCAGCGTCATGCGCCGGTTTCCGTCCGCGAGCGATGGGATATTCTGGTGGGCCGCCAGCCCTCACAGGGATTCAGCCTGCGATGGGACGGCTGGGAAATTACGGCGGATGACGTGCAGGTCTGGAGCAGAAAGCAGGGGGAGCGGGAGGTATCCCTGACGCTCTATTGCGAAAAGCTGTTTCCGCTGCTCCGGGAAAACGCAGAGCGAGCGGAGATGATGCTCTCCATCCTCACCGACCAGGCGCTGGGAGAGATCAACGCCATTGCTTACATCAGCGGATTTTCCGTTACAGATACGCCGGAAACCGGGCCATCCGTCACCTTGACAAACCTGGCCCAGGTGTTGAAGGATATGGGGATGGTCCTCTACCAGGATGCGGAGGCCTATCTGGAAAACAGCTGCCTGTCCTATGCGCTGGAGCCGGTGAAAGATCCGGACGCGGACTGGAGGCTTGATGTTTATACCGGCTCCACCCGGCTCCCGGCCCTTATCAACGAATATCTTGACGCAGAAAGCGATGTGACGGACAATTATTACCGGGACGGCATCGCGGCAGGGTTTCTGATCTATCCCCTGGAGGGCTTTGCGGGGGAGGACCGAGCCGGATGTGTGCTGGACTTTCGGGACGCTCTGCAGGCGGCTGTTCAGGAGAGCGCCGGCGAAGATGCCGTGACATTCCTGGGCGGAGCCACCGGCCTCTACTGCGGATATCTGGACTTTGCGGCCTGGGATCTGCCGGCGGTGCTGACGGCAGCAGCAGACTTTTTCCGGCACAGCAGCCTGCCTTGGGCGGCGTTCCACTCCTTCCGCCGGGACACCGGCACCGTGCGGCTGTTCAGCCGGGATGACACGGAGCCGGAGGTGGACCCGGAAACCGGTTCCCTGCTGAGCCGGGAGGATCTCAATACACTGGAATCCTTCTGTGAGGGGAGCAGCGGATATTTTTACAAAATGCTGGGCTATCTGGAGCACTTCATTGAGGCGGGGACCGCGGAAGGCCGGTTTACGGAAAAGCAGGCCCGCCGTGATCTGCAGATTGCCCTGTGGTATGCGTATGGCTGCTTAAACATTGATGAATATGAATATTATTGCCGTGCCGCACAGTGGCTGTCTGACGCTGAAACAAAGGCAGAGGGCTGCGGGATGTGGTACTACCGCTACTCCTGCGCCCTAATGTACTGCGGACGCCTGGAGGAGGCGCTCCAATATGCGGAGCAGGGCGCCGTCGAGGAGGCGGATTACCCCTGGATCTGGCTCCAGCTGGGGAAACTGCGCGCCCATTTCGGTGATAAAGCAGGGGCGCTGTCGGCTGTGGAGCAGGGGCTTGCACTGGTCCCGGACGACTATGAGTTCCTGACACTGCGGGAGGAGATCCGCACCGGTGCCTCCTTGGAGCAGATGGAGTACCACTGGATCGATCCCAGCTGTGACCGCAGGCTGCAGGAGGGGCTGGATGAGGATGCAGACGCCAAGCTGCGGGCCATCTCCTGCATCACCGTCCATGCGGAGGGGCTGGCTCAGTTCGTCCGGATTTTTCAGCCTGACCCGGCAAGCTATGTCAAGGATAATCCCTACTGCAGTTTCAGCCGCCAGATCATGGGGCATCCGGTGGATGTGGTATTCCGCATGAATGAGGCGGGGATCTCCAAGCTGAAACCCGAGTGGCTGATGACACAGAAGGAGCGCCTGGACAGCGGGCGCTGGCTCACCCTTTCCATGCCGGATGATGCGGACGGCGTCCTTGATACCGTTCTCTTCGGGCTGGATTACAGGGTAAGCCTGATCTACAAGCTGCCGCAGCAGGATACGCCATACTGTCAGGTCTGGCTGGATGAGGCGGGAGCCCCCGCTGGTCCCCCGACAATGCTCTGTGCGGATAGAGACGGCTCAAGCGCCCGGCAGCCGGCCCCGGAATGCTATGATCCGGAGGAAATGGAGGCCGTGCAGCGCTTTATCGAAACATCCTTCGGCCCGGTGGAGCATATCTTCCACGAGCTGGTTTCCACGGATATCCATGTGGACATCTGCTTGATCCCGCCGGGGGAAGAGCGGGACTGCCACACTCTTGTCACCATGGGGATGGGCGCGCACAGAATGCGTGTGCCGGAGGAGCTGAAGGAGCAGCATCTGGAGCGCGCGGAGCTGGCCATCGCCTTGCCGCCGGATTGGAAACTGGACCAGGAGTCTCTTCAGGATGAGCGGTGGTATTGGCCGGTCCGGATGCTGAAGGCGCTGGCCCGCCTGCCCATCGCCTGCGATACCTGGCTGGGCTGGGGACACACCATGGAGCATCAAGGCGCTTTTGCAGAGAGTACGGATCTGTGCGGCGCGATACTCGTTTCGCCCCAGCAGATCCAGGGCAGCGGAGAGCCCTGTACGCTCCCAAGCGGCGAGGAGGTGAACTTCTACCAGGTGATCCCCCTCTATGCAGACGAGATGCTTTTCAAGCAGACCTACAGCGCCGCGGAGCTGCTGGAGAGGATGGAGGACGTCAGCTTTGTCGTAGATCCGAGCCGTCCCCACGCCGTGGATGAAACCGAGGTGAGCTGCGCCCGCCCGGTGATGGACGATGGGGACTGGCATCTGCAGAGTATCCGGGAGAAAAATTTGCCGGTAGACGAACTCACCGCCTTCAACCATATGGCCATCTATCTGCGCTGGTGTATTGAGCAGGATCTGATGGGCCTGGCGTTTATAGAGCGGTACTGGGGCGAACTGGAGGATTTTCAGTCCGATCCGAAACATACCGATCTGCGCCCCTTCATCCGGGATGAACTGTGCGGACAGCTGTCCTGCGACCTCTTCGACGACGAGGGGGCGGCCTTCGCCCGTTATTACTACGGTGAGAGTGACGCCCCCTTCTTCCCTTCCGACATCGATGACTACGCCCTCCGGTACTTTGGACCGGCCCGCTACCACTCCAATGAATTTCGGCAGGAGGCGTATCTCTTCATTCCCTTTGACGAGGACTACTATCAGTCCATGGCCAGGGTGATGCAGCAGCGGTGGGACTGCTGGAAAAATCAGGAGGTCGCAGCGGATATAGAGCCGTCTGAACTGGCAAAAACAATGATGCGCTACCTCGGCTGTGAATGCCGCTACTTCCCCTCCATGCGGGATGACGACCCCATCACTGCGGCCTTCGGCTATGCCCAGCGTCTGGGCGTGCGGGAGGGCTTTGTCCCCTTTCTGGTGCCCGTGGACGAAACTCTGTGGGGCCGCCTGCTCCTGAACACAGATCCGGACAATGCAGGCGCAGCAGATTCCTGTTTCCGGGATGAGCGGGTAGTCGCTTACCGCCGCGCCATATTAGACCGGCCTCTGGCGGACGGCATGGACATCCTTGCCGGGATGCTTTCCCATCGCGGAGGGATGGGGGATGACGGCGGCGCCAACGGGGCGGGAGGAGCCCCGCATGAGATGGAGGGAGGTGTGGCCAACAACGACTTTATCTCCTATTGGGACCGGAACACGGAGAGAACGATCCCACTGATATTGGCCAAAATCCCGGTTGAAAACCCCTGGGAAGTTTTTGCCTATCTGCCTTTCGGCGGCTGGAACAGCTGCCCCGATGCCGCGGAGCTGATGGCGGTGGCAAAATATTGGTTCGAGCAATATGGAGCTGTCCCTGCGGTTGTGACCCATGATGCACTGGAGTTTGCCGTCCCTGCGCCCGTTCCGGGAGAGCGCGCAATGGAGCTTGCCCGGGAGCAGTATGGTTTCTGTCCGGAGCTGAAACAAAGGAGCGGGAACATCCGCGCGCTGGCTGATACCCTGCGGCAGTCCCGGAAATGGTATTTCTGGTGGGGTTGACGGGACCATGATGCACTGCAGCGGCCCGCCTGCCGGCGCAGCCCCATTGCCCCCGATTCTACTGTACAGAACCGTCCCCTAGCTGAAGACGAAAGAAAAACGACTTGTTTTCACAAGTCGTTTTTCTTTGCGGAAATCCGTTTTCATTTTTTGATGAAGGCTCGGCTCTGATCTAGCGGGAAACCGTCTCCGGCCAGTCCAGGCCCAGATTCATCCGAATAGCGGCCCGCAATTCCACCATGTCCGAATCCTTCCAGAAAAAGCGCAGCTTATCCTCCGCCACGGTATCCCCTTTCGGCTCTCCGCCGAGAACAAAGACGGCGAAGGTGTCGGCGATATCCTCATGAAAATAGTTTGCCCCGTAGCGGCTGACATAGCGGGTGGGATTTTCCTCGTAATCTCCCACGCCGGTGTCACCCAGCTCGCTCCAAAAGGCATCATAGAAGCCCTTCCGGAAGGAGCCATCGATAAAGGTGGCCGTATCGTGGGTCCCGGTGCCTTTGGTCAGGTCGATCTGGGTCTCGTCCTCCAGCAGAACGTGGCCGTACTCGTGGAGGATGGTGTAGGTCAGCTTGCTCCAGTCCCGTTTCGCCCCGTTCTCATCATACACGTCGTAATAGTCAATGCTGATCGAGAAACGGCTGTTGTCCGTAACGCCATTTTCCTTAATAGGGGAAGTATAAGCCAGGATGTTGCTGGTGCCGTCAGTAAAGAGGTTAAACTCCGCGATCTTCTGCCGGGCCTCCAAAGGGAGAATGGAGCACAGATAATCCCACACAGCCTTGTCCTCCGGATCGGAGATGCTGGCCTGGCCACCGCTCACCGGATAGGACGCCAGCACATTGGTAATGCCTGTGGAGTAATTGCTCACCGTGAAAAGGCACGCCCCCTCATCAGTGGTCAGAGTGATATATTTGCTGTACACAGGGTCGGCCCAGCTGACTTGTCCGTCCTCCTCCGAGGATGGTGCGCCATACATGGCCTGAATCAGCGTCCGAACCTCTGCACAGGTATAGCCGGTCTCTTCCGGGCGGATTTCTATGCGCTCCAAAAATCCATTTCGGTACTGGTAGTAGGTGTTCATGGGGGTTGCCCCATCAAACCAACGCATAGAGTAGCGGTAGGCCTCATAGGTGTCGGTCCAGCCGTCGCCAGAGATTTCGTGGGTGTCCGTCAGTTCTCCGGCGGCGCCAATATAGGCCTCGGTGTCAGTGCGGGAGCTGCTGAAATAAATCACATTCTGCCGGGTTTGACGGTAGGTATATTCCCCTCCCTGCTCCCGGGCAGTCTCCCGATAAGAGCCGGTGTCTGGAGAGCAGATCTCCTTCGCCGCAGCCACGGCGGTGTCTGCCGCGCGGGCGATGGCGTACAGATCCAGCTGATCCGCAGTGTCCGCAGCCGAATGATACAGGTAGCCCTGGCTATTCTGCATCAGCAGGACGGAGGGAACTCCCGCCAGCTGAAAAGAGGCGTGGTCGCTGGCAGTTTCGGCTCCGCGTTTCAGGGACGGGTCTTTCTCCTGGAGCAGGTCGCTGACCCAGTTGGCCTCTCCGTCCATGGTGCATGCCAGGACCCCATCCGAACCAAGACCTCCCAGCATATCAAACTGGATGTCCCCGATGATCCGTTCCTTCTCGTCCGCAGTCAGGCCGGCCGTATAGGCCCGAGAGCCATTTTTCCCGTTTTCTTCATCGGTAAAGCTGATGAACCGGAGCTCCGTGTCGGATGCCACATCCTTCAAAGCCTCCGCCGCATAGAGCAGCGCGGCCACCCCCGAGGCGTTGTCGTTGGCTCCGTAGGCGGTGGGGACGCTGTCGTGGTGAGCGGAAAGCACCAAGATATCCGCGCCGGGAGACGACGCCTCCCGCACCGCAACCACATTATTCCCTGTCCGTCCCTGGCTGTCGGTATAGGGCTGGAGGGTAACGGTATACCCCATTTCCTCAAAACGCCCCTTTAAATACTGGACGGCATCAGATTCTCCCTGCGAGCCAATGGGGCGATGTGCGGCGGCAAGGTTTTCCAGATCAGAGCGGAGGACACCCACATCCGGCAGGGAGTCGGCACGCTCCAGCATCACCAGCGCCTCTGCAACCGTGATGACGCCGGAAGG
Organism: uncultured Oscillospiraceae bacterium; assembly: GCA_904398675.1. GTDB lineage: Bacteria > Bacillota > Clostridia > Oscillospirales > Oscillospiraceae > CAJFPI01. Next base: position 1,121 of record CAJFPI010000248.1, on the reverse strand, counting down.
ATCCAGCAGATCCCCGCTCCGCCCTGTCATAACACCTGACTGTATGGCCCAGAGCACAGGGGACCTGGCCCACTCTGATACAGCGCCGGCATCCTGGAACTGTTTCAGCCCCCCTGTCACAGCGTCAGGCCGCCCAGCCTGACGCCAGAGGATCGCAGCAAACTCCTGCCGGGTGATCGGCCTGGACGGCTCATAGGTCCCATCTCCCATTCCGGTAAGATACTCCTGCTCCGCGGCCCACGTCACTGCAGAGGCATTGTCGCCGGACACATCGGAAAAGGGGCAATCCCCCGAGACAGCCGGGCGCCCCGTCGACTCATAGAGCAGCTGCGCCGCCATTTCACGGGTCACGGCAGCATCCGGCGTGCTCAAAAGCTCCTGGCTGACAGATTCTTCCTGTCCCCAGGACAACGCCTCCTCTGCCCAGGCAGGCCAATGATCCGGCGATGCCGCAAGCGCGGATGGAGACAATATTGCCAGGCAAAGCAGTAAAGCAAAGACTTGTTTCATACGATCACCTCATCCAAAGAATGGCAGCCAGAGATAAACTCCGTTTAAACAGACGATTTATGCAGGCAAAAAGTTTCCTGTCATCCCGCCGCTTTTTATTTTATGAAAGCGCGCAGGCTCTCCGGAGACATTCGTAGTCGAGCTGCGGACAGCAGCAAAATGTGCGCGCGGAAAGCTCGGCAATAAAAATGACAAAAGCCCGCAATAAGCAGAATTACGCTTACAGCGAGCTGGAAGGAGCAAAAAGGCGGCTTTGCAGCCCTGAGTGTCAGAATCGCCAAAGAGAGAGGGGCGGTTAAAATCGATATTTTCTGCATAAGCCCTTGTTCACCTAACGACCCTTCTGGGCCGCGCGCCGAGTGGCGCGTAAATCCCCGGCCTGCGGCCGGGGATTGCGCAGGGGCGGCTCTGCCGCCCCCGAGCATTGAAATACCGAAGGGTGGAGCCGCCCTTTTAGGCGGCGGAACCCAAAACAAACGGACATCCTTTCGGATGGTTCCCATAGGTACATTTTCTGAACCGGGTGAATTGTCAGGCACAGAGGCGGACGGCGGAAACCGTCCGCCTCTGTGTTTTCATGCCAGCAATCGGATGATTGCTTCTTTCTCTGT
>CAJFPI010000247.1 GCA_904398675.1 uncultured Oscillospiraceae bacterium | reverse complement strand
TTTCCAGCAGTATGTTTGCCAACTCAGCCGCAGTAAAGAAACGGACACGCCGCCCCTCCTGGCAGGCTTTCAAAGCAATAGCCGTAAGTGCATCGTTTTACCTCCTCGTTCTTTGTTTTGTCCATCTCAACACACGGTCGGTGCGGCGGGAGATGACGAGCCCATGCGCACCTCCTTTTGCTGTTTGTATGTTTTATCTAAAATCCCCCGCCGTTTTCTATCGAAATTATAAAATACGCAGAGAAAAAAGTGAAATATCCATAATTTCACGCGGTAATACAAAATATGTATTACCAAACCGGGCGGCGCCTGTATTCCCTTCCCCAGAGGGCCGGGGCCGATATTGCGCCCAACTTCACAATTTGATATAATTGGTTTAGTTTTTTGACGAAGCATGGTGCAAACGGCATCCAACCAAACTGTGTCAGGAGGAACCCGGATGAATCACCGCCAGATTCAGTATTTTCTGTCCGTTGCAAAGCACCTCAGTTTCTCCAAAGCCGCGGAGGCCCACTATACCTCCCAGCCGTCGGTCAGCCGTCAGATAGCACTGCTGGAGCGCGAATTGGGATTTCCGCTCTTTATCCGGAACAAGCACAGCGTGCAGCTCACCCCCTCGGGCTGGATCCTCTTTGAGGAGTTCGGCGCGCTCTATGAAAAGGCCGCCGCCGCCGTGGAAAAAGCCCGGCAGATGGGAATCAGCCGCGCGGGCCGGCTGAACATCGGCTACCTCCAGGAGACCAGCATCGAGATCCTCATCCCGCTTATCAAACAGTTCACCCAGAGTTTTCCCGAAGTGGAGGTGGCCTTTGAGGGCTACGGATTCAAGACGCTGCGGGAAAAGCTCTTTTCCGGGGAACTGGACATCGCATTCATGCTCTCCTTTGAACTCACCAATGTTCCGTATATTGCCCAGAGGGTGGTCTTTCCCACCAGCGCCCATATGGTTATCTCGGCCTCCCACCCCCTGGCGGCCCGGGCGGACCTGACCATCTCCGACTGCAGGGACGAGTGCCTGATCGTGGCCGCCGAGACGGACAGCGGCGCCCATTTCTGCCTGAGCCAGTTTCTGAACGCGGGCCTCTCCCCCAAAAAGATCATTCGCTCGGCCACCTCTGAATCCATCATCATGTATGTGGAATCCCGGTCCGGCGTGGCCATTATGGACCCCAGCAACCGCTTTTACCGGGATCCCAAATTCCGCTTTGTTCCCATCCAAGGCGAAGGGGCGCGGATGAGTCTCAATGCCGCATGGCGCAAGGACAATCAGAACCCCGCTATCGCCCTCTTCGACAGCGTGATAGCCCGCCTGCCCGGAGAAGAGGAATACGGTATGCCGGAGCCGCCGGCCATCGGGCGGTAAGGAAACCGGCAGGTACAAAAAGAGCCCCGGACGGGAAGACAATCTTCCCGTCCGGGGCTCTTTTTCCTCTTTCCGGCCCTGCGCCGCCGAACGCTCCTTCTCGGACATCTTTTATCGTTCTTCAGCTGCTGCGTACGATACTGCAGCGGTGAATGGCCGGTGATCCTCACAGCCCCGGCGCGGATGATGTGACCATCCGGGCCAAACCATCCGGCGGCGCAGCCGCCCATATCCCTATGATCGCCGGTGTTGAGGCGGAAATTCTCCGCTTGCACGGCGCCTATTGGTCCGTTTGCCCCTGAACACCCGTGCGGCAAGGCGTGGCCAGTTCACAGCAGACCAAACGTCCCTTTCCCAGGCTCTTTGCCTGATACAAGGCCCGGTCAGCCGCATCGTACAGTTCATCATAGGTGATGCCGGGATCCCCTGCCCGGCAGGCACCCATACTGCCGCCGGCGCCCAGAGCCTGATCTCTCCAGCTGAGCTGTTCCATCTCCAGCGTGAACCGGAGAAAGCCCCGCTCGACTTCCTGCCGTGAGGTATTTGCCAGAGCCAGCATGAACTCATCGCCGCCGATACGGGCCACACCAATGGCATCGGAAAACAGGACCTGGAGCTTAACTGCAGTTTCTCGCAGGACATAGTCGCCGCACGGATGGCCGAAGCCATCGTTGATCTCTTTGAAATCGTCCAGATCCAGCATGAGCAGGAGGATCTCCGAGCCTGCTGCCGCGGAGGCCAGGTGCAATTCCACCCGATTGCGGAATGCGGCAGTATTCATCAGGCCTGTCAGGGGATCTTTCTGAACCAGCTCCCGGAGCTGCTGGTTCATCTGATCAATCTCCCTGCGCTGGCCGATTGTCACCACGGCGTGCCGGAAACTAATCATGGAGACGGCCATGGCAACGATGGCGGTAAAGGTCAGATTGACGAGCCTGCCGCTGCTCAGGATCTCTCCGGTCAGCCCCACGAACAGGCTGTAGGACAGGCTGTAGGCAATGATGCTGTAGGCAACGGGCATTTGAATGAAGACCGACATTGCCAGCATCGCTGTGACAAAGATGGTGGTCTCTGCCTCCGGATTCCGTATCAGGTCATAGACATTGATGCCCGCATGCCAGAGAAGCGCAAAGAGAACCGTTCCATATTGGACAGCCCATCGGATCCGGGGAGCGCCCCGGCGGCACAGCCGCCATAGGAACAGATAGACGGCGGCGGACATCCACAGAAGGAGGTACATCGTAAAATAGATGCGATTGTTTGCCGTACCCAGGCCGGATGAGGACCAGAACAGCACCCGGAGCATATTGAACAGCTCCATACCAAAAATCATGATGCAGATCACCAGCAGGGACAGGCGGTTTTTTCTCAGAGTATCCTGCCAGTACTCTGCCCGGATCTCCGACGGGATTTGGAAAAACTGTTTCAAATGTACTCCCATCTTGTCCCTCGTTTCGTTTCGACACTGAGCGGCGTAAGGGTTCTCTCAGCTGTCACAGATATTGAAAAAATCAATGAGGGAGACCCGCTCGCCACAGTCCCCGCTTACAACACAGGCGCTGTTTCAAGCATAGCATGACAGCCGTTCTTTTTCCACCGCCAGCGCAAAAAATGGAGCTGACTGCGCATAATTTGCCCTTCCGGGGAGCGGCTCCGGGGATGCGCCGGCCGGGAGTGAAGAAGCGGGTCCACCCCCTTTGAACAGGGGGGG
>CAJFPI010000246.1 GCA_904398675.1 uncultured Oscillospiraceae bacterium | reverse complement strand
TCTTTTCTCATACCCTTTTTTCGCCTTCTCCTGTGCCTGCAAATTTTTCTCATTTTCCTATTGATTTTTTATTTGCAGACTTTTCTCAAGAGTCTTCTCATCCAAACCCAAACATGACACACAGAAAGCGGGATCTGACTGCCGCTGCGCCAAATGGCACGGCATGCGGCAGAGATCCCGGACACAGTGGGACCACTTTGATGCTCAGCTCCATGACCTTCCAGTATTGTACCACACCTTCCTTCGAATGAAAAGTCCTATTTTGTTGGATAATCACTAGATTTGCTGATATTTCTTTCAGTTTCCACTAGTAATTGTGCCCCGCTGGAATTTCCTCGCGGAGACTATTGCATTTTTCCCGGATTCCATGTACAATAGGGACACAGTAAGCAAGGAGGAAGAGAGTCCCATGAGTGAATCCTTTGGACCGGACTTTATTACCGTCACAGATGAGGACGGCAACGAGATGGAGCTGGAGTTCCTGGACGCAATGGAGCACAACGGCGTTACCTATATGGCCTTCTTTCCCGCCGTTGCGGAGGGGAGCGATGAGGACAGCGAGGAATACGGCGTCATCATCCTGAAATCCATCGAGGAAAACGGCGAGGAGCTGCTGTCCACGCTGGACTCCGATGAGGAGCTCAACGAGGTCTACGATCTCTTTATGGAGCAGCTGTTTGAGGACGAGGAGTAGGCTGCCGTTTCAGGGAATCTTTCCAACTGCTGTAGTTTGACGGTTTTTTTGCGGGAAAGTTCCCATACTAATCAAAAATCAATACGGCCATCAGATGGAGAATCCCTGCGTGGTGCGTGACGTGCCTTTTTTTAACCCACATTTTGTTATACGGGACGCCGGATCAAGCCGTGGTTCGCAGGCCTCCCGACTGCTGTTTGCGGTTGGAAGTTGGAAGCGATAAAGCGGCTTGGAGGCGACCCACCTGCCAGTTTGGTGCAGGTTATAACGAGGTGCGCACGGCCAACGCGGGGATTTCTGTTTTTCGCCGGACGACGGCAGGCGCAGACGCGGCAAAAGCGGCGGACGATAAGAAACGGGAGCAGTCTTTAAGACTGCTCCCGTTCATTATGTTCTGGTAATTTTTATTCGCCGGTGCCGAAGAAACGGTCGTGGACCGCCTTCACCGCCCGGTCGGCGTCCTCCTGGTCGATCAGAACGCTGACGCGGATCTCGCTGGTGTTGATCATCTGGATGTTGATGTTGGCGTCGTACAGAGCCTCGAACATCTTGGCGGCGACGCCGGGGGTGGTCATCATGCCGGCGCCCACGATGGAGACCTTGGCAATCTGGTCTTCCACGGTGATGTGGTCAAAATTCAGGGTGGATTTCTGCTCCTCCAGCAGGCGGACGGCCTCGCTCACGTCGGCCCGGGGCAGGGTGAAACTGATGTCCTTGCTCCCCTCGCGGCCGATGGACTGGATGATGGCGTCCACATTGATGTTGCCCTTGCCCAGAAGGGAGAACACCCGGAACGCCACGCCGGGGGTGTGCTCCAGCCCCACCAGGGCGATCCGTGCAATGCTTGTATCCTTCGCCACGCCGGCGATATTCGTTTTTTCCATGTTTGCGACCTCCTTGACTTTTGTGCCAGGCTTTCTCTCCAGGCTGGACACAACTTCCATATTCACATTATATTTCTTTGCCAGCTCCACGCTGCGGTTGTGGAGCACCTGGGCGCCCTGCGAGGCCAGCTCCAGCATCTCGTCGTAGGTGATCTCCGGCAGTTTGACAGCGTTGGGAACAATGCGGGGATCGGTGGTGTAAACGCCGTCCACATCCGTGTAGATCTGGCAGAGGTCGGCGTTGAAGGCGGCGGCCAGGGCCACAGCACTGGTGTCGGAACCGCCCCGGCCCAGAGTGGTCACGTCGCCGTAGCGGTTGACGCCCTGGAAACCGGCCACCAGCACAACCTTCTTCCGGTCCAGCTCCGACTGGATGCGCTCCCGGTCGATCCGCTTGATACGGGCGTTGGAGTAGGTGCGGTTGGTCTGGATGCCCACCTGCCAGGCGGCCAGGGAGACAGCGGGGATGCCCATCTGCTCCAGCGCCATGGCGCACAGGGCGATGGAGATCTGCTCGCCGGTGGACAGCAGCATATCCATCTCCCGCTTGGAGGGGTTGGGGCTGATCTCGTGGGCCTTGTCAATGAGATCGTCGGTGGTGTCGCCCTGAGCGGAGAGCACCACGATGACGTTGTTGCCGGCCTTATAGGTATCGGCGATGATACCGGCCACGTTCCGGATGCGGTCGGCATCCCGGACGGAGCTCCCGCCGAATTTCTGTACAATCAAATTCACGCTGTATACCTTCTTTCCTTTCACTCACATGCGCGGCGCGTTGGGCGCCGGCGCAGCTGCTATACTATATTATAATACACGGAGCATGGCCACGGCACCCAGTTTTTCCGCCGCCTCTTTGGCTCTGGCGAAATTCATGGGGGCGGTGATCACAGCGCCCTCGCCGATGGACTCCGGCCCATCCAGCACGGCGGCCGCATCCGCCGGGGAGAAACTGCCCCGGAGATACCAGCGCGCCTCCACCTCCGCCGCGTCCAGCAGTTGGGCGCTCTGGCTCCAGCCCAGGCTGCGGCGCTTGTCGCGGCTGCGGACGGCATCCATCACGTCGCTGAGCACCGCGGAGGCGGTGGGCAGGGCGCCGGCGCCCCGGCCGTAGAACATGACGTCCCCCACGGCATTGCCCCGGACCATAATCGCGTTGAACACGTCGTCCACCATAGCCAGCGGGCAGCTCTCCGGCACCAGATGGGGCGCCACATAGGCGCACTGCCTGCCGTCGTCCAGGCGGAAGGCCCGGCCCAAAAGCTTGATGCGGTAGCCCGCGGCGGCGGCGATGGACACATCGTGGAGATGGATGGAGCTGATGCCCTCGGCGCTGACAAGGTCGGGAGAGACCTCCCGGCCCCAGGCCAGATCAGACAGAATGCAGATCTTGCGGCAGGCGTCGATCCCCTCCACGTCGGCGGTGGGATCCTTCTCCGCATAGCCGTTGGCCTGGGCCTCCTTCAGCGCGTCGGCAAAGGAGATGCCGCCCTTGACCATACGGTTGAGGATATAGTTGGTGGTGCCGTTGAGGATGCCCACAATCTCCTCGATCTGGTTGGCGGCCAGCTCCTGGAACAGGGGACGCAGCACCGGGATGCCGCCGCCCACGCTGGCCTCAAAGAGGTAGTTGACGCCGCGGACCTTGGCGATGGAGAGCAGCTCCTTGCCGTGGGTGGCCACCAGCTCCTTGTTGCTGGTCACCACATGCTTGCCCGCCTGCAGCGCGCGGCGTGTGAAGTCCAGAGCCACCTTGGCCCCGCCGATGCACTCCACCACCACCTCTACCTCCGGGTCATTTTCAATGATGGAAAAATCGTGGATCCCCTGGCTGGCGTAGGGCGTGCCGGAAAGATCCCGGACATCCAGAATATACTTGAGAGAGACCTCCTCTCCCACGGCGGCGGCGATCTGGGCCTGGTTCATCTCCAGAACCTTTGCCACACCTCCGCCTACCGTTCCAAATCCCATAATCGCGATTTTCGCCATTTCTCTTCTGCTCCTTCCTTCCAATCGACTTTTGCGGCACGATATGGCCGTCAGCCGGCTAAGATTTCAAATTTGACCACCCCGGCCGCGGCAGAGACCCGTCCCATCAGATCCTCCAGGGAGCTCTCCATGTCGGAGGTCTCCGCCGAGATGGTGACGGCCGCGCAGCCATTCGTGGGGATACTTTGGTTGATGGTGAGAATATTCGCGCCAGAAGAGGCAAAAATAGAGAGGATATTGCTCAACACCCCCGGATTGTCCTTCAGCATGGCGTAGAACGTGATGATGCGTCCGGCCTTCATGTTGTTGAAGGGCTGAACGGCGTCCTTATATTTATAAAAGGCGCTGCGGCTGATGCCCACCTCCCGGGTGGCGCCGCCGACAGTGGCGCATTCGCCGGTCTGCAGCATGCGCTTGGCCTCGGCTACCTTGATGAAGATCTCCGGCAGCGCGTCTGCCGCAACAATATAAAACTTGGTTTTCCCACTCAAGACTGTACACCTCCTGTGGGCAGTTGTCCTTTGTGTCTACCAGTGTAGCACAAGTGTCCACCAGTCGCAATTGTAAAAAGTGACAGTTTTTGCCGGATCCGGAGAGGAGGATCGTTCAGATTGCACAACAAATGGTGGAAGGTGCTGCTGCTGGCGCTGGGGATTTACCTGGGACTGCGGTATCTTTTCCTGCCGCTGCTGCCCTTTCTTATCGCCCTGAGCGCAGCGGTTTTGATGGAACCGTGGGTGCTGTGGTGCCAGCGGCGGCTGGGGTTTCAGCGGAAATTTGCGGCGGCCGCCATGGTGACGCTGGTGCTGGGAGCGGTACTGGGGCTGCTGGGCCTTCTGGTCTGGAAACTGCTGGCGGAGGCGGGGGGCCTTTTGGAGCGCCTGCCGGAGATGCTGGAGGGGATCCCGGCGCTGGTGGACCAGCTGGCCCAGCGCTACGAGGGGTTTTATAACGCCTGCCCGGCGGAGATCCGCAGCTGGCTGGACAGCACCCTGCACCGGATCGCGGAGGAGGGGGTGTCCCTGGCCGGGGAGTTGTCCACGGCCGCGCTGGGCTGGGGGGCGTCGCTGGTGGGGGCGCTGCCCCAGATCAGCCTCTTCCTCTTTACCACTGTCCTGGCCATCTACTTTGTGGCGCTCTCCTATCCGGAGATCCTGGCCTTTATCCGGCGGCAGATCCCGCAGCGCTGGCAGCAGGCCGGACGGGGGATCACACGCAGCCTGCGCAGCACCTTTTGGAAGTGGCTGAAGGCGGAGAGCTTTCTGTGCTTTGTCACCTTTCTGCTGCTCCTCCTGGGGTTCTGGTACATGGGCCTGGACTATGCTCTGCTGGCAGCGGTGCTCATCGCCGTCATTGACGCGCTGCCGGTGCTGGGGACAGGGACGGTGCTGGTGCCCTGGGGGCTCTACCACCTGCTGCTGGGGACGGTGCCGCGGGGAGTGGCGCTGCTGGCGCTGTATGCCATTATCATGCTGGTGAGAAATCTGCTGGAGCCCCGGGTGATGGCCGCCCAGGCGGGCCTTCCGCCTCTGACGGCACTCCTGGCCATGTATCTCGGCTTTTGCCTCTTCGGCGTAGGAGGCATGATCCTGTTTCCCATTTTGCTGCTGTTTGTCAAGCAGCTGCAGGACGGGGGATTCCTCCACCTGTGGAAATAGTGCTGGGCGAGGCGGCCCAGGCGGGAAAAAGCGGCGGCAGGGACTTTTCCCTGCCGCCGTAAATTGGCTTTATGCGTCCTTGCAGACATTGTTGGCCACATGGACGATGAAGTCCTGGGCGTTTGTCACAAAGGACAGGGCGCTGAGACTGCCACGGTCCGCCAGCTTGTTGACCACAAACTCTGAGATGTCCACCGTGTAGAGATACAGCGGACGGATTACGTCCCCCACCTTCCGGAAGGAGGGGGTCATGTTGCCGGTGGCAATGGTGTGGAGCTGGGTAGCCAGGCAGATGATGGTGGTAGCCTCCCGCACCAGGGAGCGCATGGCGTCCTGGGCGGCGTATACATCGCTGATGACTTCCGGAAGAGGGCCGTCATCCCGGATGGAACCGGCCAGAACAAAGGGAACGTGGTGCTTGACCACACTGTACATGATGCCGTCGCTGATTTTGTGGTCCTCCACAAACTGGGGAATGGAGCCGCTGCGGCGGACCAGATTGATCACATCCAGGTGGTGGTAATGCCCGCCGGGACAGGTTTTCTGCGTATAGATATCCTGGCCCAGGGCCGTCCCCATCAGGCTGGCCTCCAGATCGTGGGTAGCCAGGGCGTTTCCGGCCATCAGCCCCTGAACAAATCCATTTTCCACCAAGCGCTGCATGGCCCGGCGGGCGTCGCAGTCGAAGGCAAAGGCCGGACCCATGACCCAGAGGATCCTCCCGCCGTTGGAGCGCTCGTAGCGCAGAAGCTCGTAGAGACGGTCATAATCCCGGGAGAAGGCGGTCTCCCGGGAGCGGTTTCCACGGAACACAAAGGAGTCGCCTGACTCCTCCGCCTGCTGGAACCCGGTGGCGTGGAGGTAGATGCCCTGGGAGCCGTCATCGCTGCGGCCTACGATCACCCGGTCCCCCCGGATCAGCCGCCGGTTTTCCACCACGTCCAGCCGGCCGTCCTCACGAACCACCACGCAGCAGTCCATCCTTGTCTCCTCAGCCAGCACCCACCGGCCGCCCAGCTTAAAGTACTCCGGGAACATGGAGGTGCTGTGAAAGTGATCAGGGGCCACGCCGTCCCGTTCCACGGATACCACAGCGGCGTCCGGCGCGCGGACAAACTGGGGCTGGGTAAAATCAGGCGGTATGTAGGCAGGCAGAACAAAAGACATAGCGGACATCCTCTATCTACAGAAATTCACCCCGGCAGACTTGCAGCAAGACGGCGGGGCGGAAAAACCATTTGGCGCAGCGGGAAAACCACCCGCAGCGTACACAGCTGTTTTTCTATTATATCGGATTTGTTCCCAATGTGCAAGCATAAATCCAGGTCACTTTGACGAAAAAAGGGGTTTCTTCTGCAATTTTCTCCTGCGGGACGCAAAACAGCCCGGGCGTCCGGCGGCATAAGCCGCGGTAACAGTTGCCTTTTCCCTGCCCATCTGCTAAAATAGAAATGATAAAAACGGGAGGTGAACGCCGATGCGGATTCTGGGGATCGACCCCGGCGTGGCTACCATCGGCTTTGGCCTGGTGGAGGCGGACCGGGGACGCCAGACCCTGCTGCGCTACGGGGTCATTACCACCCCGGCGGGGATCCCCCTCTCCAGCCGCCTGTGGCAGGTCTCCCAGGACATGTCGGCGCTTTTGAGCCAGCTGCGGCCTGACGAGGCGGCGGTAGAGGAGCTGTTCTTTTCCAAGAACATCACCACCGGCATCGCCGTGGCCCACGGCCGGGGCGTCATTTTACTGGAGCTGGAGCGGGCGGGGGTGCCGGTGTATGAGTACACCCCCATGCAGGTCAAGCAGGCGGTGGTGGGCTATGGCAAGGCGGAAAAGCGGCAGGTGATGCTGATGACCCAGCGCCTGCTCCGGATGAAGGAGATCCCCCGGCCCGACGACGCCGCCGACGCCCTGGCCCTGGCCCTGTGCCATGCCCGGGCCGCAACGTCTCTCCTCAACACCGATCGGATTTTCGATCCGAAAAAATACGACACGAGGTAACGCTATGTTTGACTATCTCAGCGGCACGGTGGACCATGTGGAGCCCTACCTTGCTGTGATCGACTGCGGCGGCGTAGGCTTTGCCTGCCGCACCACCACCTATACCATCGCCTCCCTGAAAAAGGGGGAGCGGGCCAAGCTCTTCACCTACCTGAACGCCCGGGAGGGGGTTCTGGAGCTCTACGGCTTTGGCACCCAGGAGGAGCGGACCCTTTTTCAGCAGCTGATCTCCGTCAGCGGCGTGGGTCCCAAGGCGGCGCTGAGCATCCTCTCCGCCTCCACGCCGGCCAATCTCGCCCTCAGCATCATCACCGGCGATGAAAAGGCCCTCACCTGCGCCCAGGGCATTGGGAAAAAGATCGCCCAGCGGGTGATTTTGGAGCTGAAGGATAAGCTCAGCAAGGGGCAGACCCTCTCCGCCGGCGGGGCGGAGCTGGGCGCCGCGGTCACCATCATTCCCGACAACAAGCTCTCCGAGGCCAGCGCCGCCCTGGCGGTGCTGGGGTACAGCCAGGGGGAGATCAACGTGGCCCTGAAGGGGGTGGATCTGGAGTTTCCGCTGGAGGAGGTCATCCGCCAGGCCCTGAAGAAGATGGTAAAATAAGCTTGTCGGGCAGACCGGGCGGAAAAGGGGGAAGAACTTTGGAGAAGAGCAGCACATCCAAAACTGTCATCAAAAGCGGCATTACCTTCGGCACCTGCCTTGCCATGGTGATCTCCTACACCAACTGGCACTCGGTGTTCTGGGCTGTTATCCACGGCCTTCTCAGCTGGGTGTATGTGATCTATTTCATCCTTCGCTATTGAGAGGAGGGCGCATATGTTCCTGGTCCATCTGGGCGTAACGGTTCTGCTTGTAGTGCTGGGGCTGGTGTTTTTCAGGGGGAAAGGAGCTTTCCTCATTGCCGGATACAACACTGCCTCCAAGGAGGAGAAGGCAAAATATGACGAGAAGGCCTTGTGCCGGTTTATGGGCAGGCTGATGTTCGCCATGGCGGGATGCTGGGCACTGGTTGCCCTGGGAACGCTGCTGGATCGGCTGTGGATCTACTACCTGGGCCTCGGGCTGTTTCTGACAGTCATTTTCGGCGGCGTGGTCTACGCCAACACCGGCAGGCGGTTCCAAAAGAAATAAAGAAATAATAAAGAAATTCTGAGAGAGGGGGACGCTATGGGAAAATTTCTGACCAGGGACTACTGGACTTTCTGGCGGGTGTTCTGGTTCTGGATGGGCGTGGCCTTTGCCGCATCCCTTCTGGACGCCTGGGTGCTCCACGCCCCCTGGTACTTCGGGAGCCTGGTCCGGGCCGGGGTGGGGATCACCCTGCTCCTCTACCCGGTGTACCCGGAAAGCCTGGAGTGGGAGACAACGCACAAGCGGGCCTGGAGCCCGGAGAAATGCCGGGCCTTCATCCGGATCGTGGCGGCGCTGGAGATTTTATTCTCCTTCGCGGTGCGCATCACGGTTGCCTGACGGCGTTTCGCGCTGATAGAGGGAGACTGTGCCATGAGAAAATTGAGAGAGCGCATCACCCCCGCCCGGTGGCGGAAGCTCCATTTTGGCATCTTGGGGACAGGGGCCCTCCTGGTCCTGCTCTATCTGGGCATGGGGCTGTGGGGTTCTGTCTGGGGCGGCGCGCTCATTCTGGCAGCGGTGCTGCTGCTGTTGGACGGAGCTGGCCACATGCTCTTTTTCCGCTGCCCCGCCTGCGGCAGTTCTCGCCTGGAGTTTTGGAGCGGGCGTTGTCCTGACTGCGGGGAATATATTGATTTCAGCCGGGAGGACTGACCCGGCCAAAAACAGGAAGTGAACCCATGGCAATTGATTTTTCCAACACAGAATTTGAAAACGAGTTCAACGAGCCCCTTGTTACCACCTCCCTGACGCCGGAGGACGAGGGGGAGTACTCCCTGCGCCCCAAAACCCTGCGGGAGTACATCGGCCAGGAGAAGGCCAAGGGCAACCTGGAGGTGTTCATCCAGGCGGCCAAGATGCGCCATGAGCCCCTGGACCACGTCCTGCTCCACGGCCCGCCGGGCCTGGGCAAGACCACCCTCTCCGGCATCATTGCCAACGAGATGGGGGTCAATATCCGGATCACCTCCGGCCCCGCCATTGAAAAGGCGGGGGATCTGGCGGCACTGCTGACCAATTTGAACGAGAACGACATCCTCTTTGTGGACGAGATCCACCGCCTC
>CAJFPI010000245.1 GCA_904398675.1 uncultured Oscillospiraceae bacterium | reverse complement strand
GGGCAGATAAAAGCAGGGGGCGCTCCGCAGCGGGACCGCGCCGCTCTCCCGCAGGAGCTCGGCCACAAACGGGGAGCAAAAATAGTGCCCCTTACCCCGGAAGGGCAGATACAGGAAAACACGCCGAGCCGCGTATAGCGGCATTCCGTCCGGTGCGCGAGCATATCCTGGAGCCGCCCTTAATCCGTGCGTAGGCCGCGGCGGAAACCTGGAGCTGAATGCACCGGCTGTCCTTCCCCCCCCCGCGGCGGTGCTTTTCCACGGTCTCCACCGCAAATCCGCGGTAGTTGAAGCTGTAATACGTATCCTGGTCTTCCTCCAGAGAAAGGGAGCTGTGGGTAACCCCCGGCCGCCCACATGATAGACCAGGCTGGAGATCCAATCTGAGTATTTTGTCAGCAGGACAGAAACCTGGCGCATGCGCTCCTCTCCTTTGCCTGGCGGCTGAACTGTGGACAGCTTACCGGGAAATTGTTTCTGTATCGCTTCGATTTTGTTTGGCTGATAGGGAAAAGAAAGGCGGAGCGAAAGGGCGGCATCCCGGATTCGTCACGCTCCGGCTCAGTAAAGCAGCCGGCTGCCCTTTTCACAAATGCTGTTGATCTCCTCATACTTCTGTTCCATCAACGGCTCAAGCCTCGCCGTATTTTTCCGCACCAGCGCCCGGTAGAGAAAGTATGGAAAAATCCACCCCAAGAAGCCGGGGATCGCCAGCAGGACCGTCAGCCAGACGATGGGCGGCGTGGCCACCGCCGCAAAGGTGGAGCCGGCCAGAAAGGCGGTGCCAAGGATGCCCACGGCCAGGGCCGCGATGGTCGCCTGGGTGGTCTTGGACTGCTCCAGCGCCTTCAGCTCGGCGATGCAGCTGTCAAAGTTTCGCTGCAGCCGGGTCAGCTCCGCCTTATTGCTGATGCTCCTGACCCGTCGGAAGTAGAGCACCGTCTTCTCTGTTCCCCCGGGCACACCAGGTCTTGCAATGCCGCGCCCGCGCTCTGGCCACTGTTCCTGGTTGGGGTCCGGCTCCCAGCCGAAGCAGGGATAGCTGTCCAGACAGAGGGAAACATACTCCCTGGGAACGGATATCTCCCGGTATTCATAGCCGGTATATCCGGCTCCCTCGTGATGGTTCTCGTTTCTCATAACGGTTCCCATTCCTTTACTGTTTTCTGACAGGGAGCCGCACGGTGAACGTGGTCCCCTTCCCTTCTGCGCTCTCCACAGAGATCTCGCCATCCATCATCTGTAGGACACGCAGGGCCAGGGCCAGCCCCAGCCCGTTCCCCTCGGTGGCGTGGGAGGTGTCACCCTGATAGAATTTATCAAAAATATGGGCCTTTGCCTTTTCCGAGATCCCGCAGCCGGTATCAGATACGCAGACCAGGACCGCATCCTCCTCTGAGGTCTGCCGCAGTGTGACCCTTCCGCCCGGTTCTGTGAATTTGAAGGCGTTGGACAAAAGGTTATTCCACACCAGTTCCATCAGGCTGGCATCCGCCTGAATGGTGGCACGGTCCTCCAGGTCAGCGTCAAATTCGATCTGCTTTTCCTCCCAGACCGGCTCAAAGGCCAGGGCGCATTCGCTCAGCTGGCGGCACAGGTCATAGGGCTCCCACTGGGGGGTGATCTGCTGGCTCTCCAGCTTGTTGAGCTTGAGAATATTGGTGATCAGCGTGGAGAGCCGGCGGGTGCTGCTCAAGATCGCGGAGAGGTAGGCGTCCTGCTCCTGCCTGGAGAGGTCCGGCCGCTGGAGCAGCTGGGCATAGTTCTGTATGGCGGCCAGTGGGGTCTTGATCTCATGGGACACGTTGGCAATAAAGTCGGTGCGCATGGTTTCAAGGCTGCCCAGTTCCGCCACCATTTTGTTGAAGTCCAGGATCATCATATCCAGGTAATCGTGCCGGTTGGAGGTGTGGAGCGGCGGAATATAGACGGAAAAATCGCCGTGGGCCACTTTGTCCGCCGCCCTGGCCAGCTCCTGCATGGGCTTGTCGTAGGTCTTGGTGATTTGACGCCGGGTGAACAGGGTCAGGCAGGCGGCGACCAGCGTCCAGTAGGCCGTTGGGATCAGGATCTGCACGGCGGTGCACCAGTGCGGATTTTCATGGATCAGCGTCACCAGCCCGATGTGGATGCCGGACATCAGAAGGAGCGTCACCAGGTAGAGGCCGAAGAGCGAGGGAGGAAACCGCGACTCCAGCCTCCTCCGTTCTCCTTTTTTCATTTCAGCACCGCCTTATAGCCCAGTCCCCGGACTGTTTTGATCTCAAAATCGGTGCAGGCGGAAAATTTATCTCGCAGCTTGGTGATGTAGACATCCACCGCCCTCAGGCCTGTGTCGCTCTCCACCCCCCAAAATTCATCCATCAGCTGGGCGCGGG